>DATCKV010000076.1:0-23277 GCA_036564285.1 Limnochordales bacterium | reverse complement strand
GCGGACGAGATCCTGGCCCGCCGGGGCGTGCTGGTGATCCCCGACATCCTGGCCAACGCCGGCGGGGTGACGGTCTCCTACTTCGAGTGGGTGCAGGGGCTGCAGGAGTACTTCTGGACCGAGGAGCAGGTGGACCAGGAGCTGAGCCGGCGGATGCGGCAGAGCTTCGAGGACGTCTGGACCATGGCCCGGCGGCTGGGGACGGACCTGCGCACCGGGGCCATGGCCCTGGCCGTCAGCCGGGTGGCGGAGGCGGTGCGGCTGCGCGGGGCCTGATCAGCCCCGCGCCGCCGGCTCCCACGGGTCGAAGGCCTCGCTGGAGCGGCAGACGCTGGCCATCCCGCAGATGTCGAAGCCGACGATGTGCTTGCGCAGCACCCGCTCCACGTTGGCCCGGACCTGGGGCAGGTAGCGGCGCCGCTCCGGCTCCGGCAGGGGCAGCAGCGCCTGCTCGGCCACCACGTCGACCAGCTCCGGCAGGGTCAAGCCCGCCAGGTCCACGTGGAGCTGGTGGACGGTCCGGGTATGCACCGCAGACATGATCCCACGCCCCTTCTCAGGTGGCGGCGATGCGTCGTACGTCCCGGACCTGAGCTTAGGCCGGCGGGGGCTGTAGTCACAAGGGACGGTTGACCGGGATGACTATCCGTGGCGGGCGCGTCAGGAGGGGCCCCGCGGCGGCCGCGGGCGGCCTCCCAGGATCCGGCCCAGCAGCCACCCGCCTCCCGCCACGGCCGCCACGCCCGCAGCGGTCAGAAGCCACAGGGGCCAGGCGGCGGCCACCAGCGCCCCTGGCCCGACCCCGCGCCGCGCGAACCAGACGAAGCTGAGGACCACCGCAGCCAGCGTGGCCGCCAGGCTTACCCTGCCCGCCCAGCGCATGGACGGCGGGGAGGAGGGGCCGGAAGCCGCGCCGTCGGAGCGGTCCGGCAGGTGCCGGGAGGGCTCATCCATCCGCACGCCTCCCCCTCACGGCCGCACCTGCCGCACCGCGCCGGGCCCAGGGGAGGGGGACGGGGAGGCGGGCTCGAGGAAGCGGGCGCCCAGGAGGCGGGCCAGCCCGCGGCTCAGCTCCTCCCACCGGGGCCCCGCCAGCGGGGCGGCACCCCCCGGCCCGGGCTGGAGCAGGGGCGCCAGCACCTGGGGCACGTGCTCCGCGTTGGCCAGCCCCACGCCCAGGATCCGCATCCGCTGCCGCTCCCCTGGGTAGACTCGGCGGCGCAGCAGGAAGATCATCCCGAAGCCCGGCACCCTCGGCGCATCGGCCGGCGCGCCGGGGGAGCCGCCGCCGGAGGCCGGGCGGAGAGGCTGCGCCAGGGCGGCCTTCACCTCCCGCACCGCCTCCCGCAGGGCGCCGGCGGCGGCCTGCAGGCGGCGCCGCGCGCCCGAGGGGCGGGCCGAGTCGGAGAGGGCCAGGGCGGCGGCCACCATGACGCCGCCGGGCCCCACCAGCACGTAGCCCGAGGCCCAGCCCCGCCGGCGGCTCCAGCGATCCGGCATGCGCAGCACCGCCAGCCGCCCGGCCAGGCCGGCCAGATGCCGCTCCAGCTCCTCCAGGGCCCGCACGGACTGGTACGCCTCGGCGGCGGAGGCCAGGCCCCATCCGGTGGCCACCAGCAGCAGCGTCGCGGCCATGCGGTAGCCGGGCACGCCCGTCAGCACCGCCGCCCGAAACAGCGCGCCCGACGCCAGGGCCGCACCGGCCGAGACCGCCAGCCACCTGCGCACGGTGCGGGCCGTCACGGCTCAAGCCCCCCTCACTTGAGCCCCAGCAGGTAGCGGGCCACGATCTCCGCCTCCTGCTCCGTCAGCCCCAGATTGGGCATCTGGGTCGGCCCGTACTCGATGCGGGTCCCCGAGGGGCGGCCGTCGGGGCCCACTCCGCCGAAGTTGGAGAAGTAGACGGGGGCGCGGTTGCGGGTGCTGGCCGGGTCCCGGATCCACCCCTTCACGAACTCCAGGTCCAGGCCCCACGACCCCACGTCGGTGAGGTTGGGGCCGATGTGGCCGCCCACGCTGCCGATGGTGTGGCAGACCAGGCACCCCTTCTGCCGGATGATGGCCTGGGCCTGCTGCTGGATCTCCTCAGGCACCCCCTGGGCCGCGGGCAGGTCCCCCTCCAGCCGGGCGGCGGGGATGTAGCGGCTGACCCGCTGCCACTGCCCCGACATCAGGAAGTAGACCAGCTGGCGCAGCGCCTGCTCGTTCAGGGGGCCGCCCGACTGCACGCTCCAGGCGGGCATGGCCGTGAAGGAGGCCCACTCGCCGGTGGGCAGGCGCTGCCAGCGGGGCGTGGTGGAGCCGGGGCGGCCCCGGGCGATGGTGTTGTAGAGGAAGTCGTAGATCTCCCGGTCGTTCTCCGGGTCGCCCTGCAGCGCGGCGCGGTTGAGGGAGGGCCCCACGACCCCCTCGCCCGCGGGCCCGTGGCAGATGACGCAGTTCTGCGCGAAGAGCTGCGCGCCCCGGTCGATCATCTCCTCCCGGAACGCGGCCCGGGTGGCGGCCATCCGGTTGCCCTCGCGCGCCCAGTAGGCGCCCCACAGGATGACCAGGGCCCAGCTGAGGAGCATGACGATGAGGTAGGTTCTGCCCTTCACGCCTGCAGCGGCTCCTCTCTACTCGTCCCGGATGGCCCGGTCAATGAAATAGAGGGCAGCCAGGCCCACGAGGACCAGCAGGAAGACCAGCAGGAGCTCCACGGACTCGGAGACTCGCACGCCTCGCTCGACCCCTCTCGACCGGCCTCAGACGGGCGTCACGTGCTCGGGCAGGTGGACGGCCCGCTGATGGATCTCCCGGGTGTTGACGATGACGCGCCCGTTGACGATCTCGATGGTCATGTAGTCGAGAGGCCGGGGCGCCGGCCCGGCGATGTTCTGCCCCGTCCGCTCGTACATGGAGCCGTGGCAGGGGCAGTGGAAGAGGTTCTCGTCCTCACGCCAGGGCACCGTGCAGCCCAGGTGGGTGCAGCGCCAGTAGAGCGCGATGATGCCGTTGTCCAGCCGGCTCAGGTAGAACTTCCCCTCCCGGAACCGGGTGACGGAGCCCACCGGGAAGTCGCTGACGGGCCCCGCGTCGATGCGGGAGCCGAAGCCCGTCACCCGCCTGGGCCAGAACATGGCCAGCCCCGCCAGCGCGCTCTGCACGAAGAAGACGAAGGCGGAGCCCCACATCATCCAGCGCAGCAGGTTGCGCCGGCGCACGGACGGATCCGAGGGATCCTCCTCCGCCGTCCTGGCCGCCGGTCGAGCCGGGCGGGCCGCAGCGGCCGCCCGGGCCGGGGAGGGGGCAGGGCTCCTCTGGGGTGCGGCGCCCGCGCCGCCGGCTGCAGGCTTCTCGGCAGTGGTCGGCTGCGACTCCATCCTCGCTCTCCCCACTTCTCCTCACTCGTTGGCGGGCGGGAGCTGCCACGGCCACATCAGCCGCATCCCGGGGCCGCGGAAGGCGGTGCCGACGATGGTCAGCACCAGGAAGGAGGCCACGAAGAAGGTGAACAAGCCGATGGCCGCCTCCCGGGTGTCGGCCTGCCAGCGCCGCTTCAGGATCAGCACCATGGACGCCGGGATGAGCAGCATGATGAAGGTGGGGACCAGCCAGCCCGCCACCGTGTTGATGAGGGTGTCGGTAAGCCAGGACAAGCCGCCCGCCTGAAGGCGGTGCAGCCCGTACTTGACGATGGGACCGATCCCGTGCGCCCCGGCCTCGCCGGGCACCGGCAGGAACTCATCGACCAGGATCAGGCTGACGTTCCAGACGGTGGTGTAGACGAAGCTGAACAGGGCGATGGGGATCCCCTTGGGGCTGTAAAACCAGACCCCGGTGCCCTTGCGGCGCACGTCCAGGTAGGGCAGCGCCGCCAGCCCCAGCAGCACCGCCCCGGGCACGATGACCCCGGCCAGGGCCTTGTCCATGTGGAGCAGCAGCTCCTGAAGCCCCAGGAAGTACCAGGGGGCCTTGGCGGGGTTGGGCGTCAGGTCGGGGTTGGCCAGGGGCCCCAGGGGCGCGTCGATAAAGGCCGCCATCAGCGACAGCAGGAACAGGAAGAGGAGCGCCGCGATGAACTCGATGCGCACCAGGTAGGGCCAGACCAGCACCTTCTCCATGGGGTTGGGGGCGCCGGCCGCAGCGGCGCCCCCGGGCCGGCCAGCCGGCGCGGCCTTCGGGGAGGCGGCCTGGGCCGGCCGGGCCTCGGTCCGGGCGGATGGGGTCGCCATCGGGAGATCACCCCTCCTCCATGGCCGGCGGCACGCCGGGGCCCTCGTCGTCCTCCAGCACCGGCGTCGAGATGCCGCCGTCCTTGCGCACGCGCCAGAAGTGCAGCGACATCAGGCCGATGACGGCCAGGGGCAGGAAGATGACGTGAAGGGTGTACCAGCGGATGAGGGTAGCCTGCCCGATCTCGTAGCCGCCCAGCAGCAGGAAGTTGATGCGGTCCCCGATGAAGGGCGTGGCGCCGCCGATGTTGGTGCCCACCGTGATGGCCCAGTAGGCCAGCTGATCCCAGGGCAGCAGGTAGCCGGTGAAGCTCATGAGGAAGGTCAGGGTCAGGAGGGCCACGCCCACCACCCAGTTGAACTCCCGGGGCGGCTTGTAGGCGCCGGTGTAGAAGACCCGGCACATGTGCAGGAAGACCAGGATCACCATGGCGTGGGCGGCCCAGCGGTGCAGGTTGCGCATGAACTGGCCGAAGACGACCTCGCTCTCGATGGCCCGGATGGACCAGTAAGCGTCGCCCACGTTGGGGATGTAGTACCACATCAGGAAGACGCCGGTGACCGTCAGGATGACGAACATCCACGCCGACAGCCCGCCCAGCCCCCAGGTGTAGGTCACCCACGTCCCGCGCCGCACGATGCGGGCCGGGTGCAGGTGGAGCACCAGGCTGTCGACCATGATGGCCAGGCGCGACTTGGTGGTGCTGGGATACGGGTTGCGGTAGATGGAGCGGAAGACCCGGGTCGACTTGACCCACTCGAGCACCGACATCGGGCACCCTCCCTGCCGTGAGGCCCGGCGCGGCGGCGCCCGAGCGGGGTCGGGCCGCCGCTCACGCCGCCGCGCGGGCCGGGCGTCGTGGCCGCCGCCCCCTCAGCGCTGGACCACCAGCGTGCCGTGCATCCCCAGCTGCTCGTGGCCCGGTACGGTGCAGATGAACCGGTACTCGCCGGGGGTGGACGGCGCCGTGAAGGTCAGCGTCTTCTCCTGGCCCGGGTCGATCTGGCCGGTCTCGACCCGCAGGTCCGGCACCGCGAGGTCGTGCGCGCTGGCGCCCCGGTTGACCACCCGCAGGGTGACGGCCTGACCCGGCTGCACCTGGATGCGGTCCGGCAGGAAGCGGAACTGCCCGCCCTCGTCGGTGGCCACCAGCTCGATGCTGCCCGAGGCCGTCGCCTGGGAGGCGGAGGACTCAGCCGGGGGCGGCGTGGCCTGCTCGGCCGGGGTGGAGCTGCCGGACGGCGGGGGCGCCGAAGCCGGGGAGGACGGCGCCGTGGAGGAGCTGGAGGAGGAGCCCGTGGACGACGGCCGCGAGCTGCCGCCGCAGGCCGCCACGGCCACCATCAGCCCCAACAGCAGCGCGGCCAGGGCCCAGGTCCGGGAGCGCGTGGCGAGAAGAGCGCGGGGTCGCATGGCGACGAAAGGTTCCCCACCTTTCCCCTCTGCCGGATGCCGTGCCCCCGTCCGCGCCGTCTACCCCGCTCGGCGATCCGCGCGAAGTATATGGGGGGTGGGGGTGAAGGTCAAGAGAAATAGCCATTACCGATTCTCTCCCGGCGGCCGCGGCCCGGCGCGAGCGGGCCCCTGCTCCGCCGGAGCGCGGTGTGGTAGGATGAGGCGAGGTCGGGGTGAGCGGATGCAGACGCGGTGGCTGCCCGGGAGCGCCCGGGCCCTGCTGGCCATGCGGGGTGTGGATCTGGAGCCCATCGTGCGCCTGGTCTACCGGCTCCAGAAGCCCTACGTGCCGGACCTGACCCTGGAGGTCTGCCGGGAGAGCGTGGACCACGTGGTCGAAAAGCGCGAGGTGCAGTACGCCATCCTGACCGGGGTCACCCTGGACGTGATGGCCGAGGAGGGCCGGCTGGACGAGCCCCTGGGCGGCGTGCTGCGGGCCAGCCCCGACCTGTACGGCGTCGACGAGGTGCTGGCACTCAGCATCGTCAACGTGTACGGCAGCATCGGGCTGTCCAACTTCGGCTACCTGGACCAGGAGCGCCCTCCCGAGCTGGCCCAGGCGCTTCCCGGCGAGCCCGGCAGGGTGCATACTTTCCTCGACGACATCCTGGCCGCCATCGTGGCGGCGGCCTGCGCCCGCATCGCCCACCGGACGGCGGACGCCCGGGAGGGGCGGTTGAGCGCGCCCGAGGGCGGCGCGGCGGGGACTCAGACGAGCGGGTAAAGGGAGCGAATGGCAGACCAACCGACTCTCCAGCTGGCCGCGCATCCGGTCCAGGTGCCCGACACGTACCGGGGATTCCGGCTGGACCCCTTCCAGCAGGAGGCCATGGCGGCCCTGGCCGCCGGCCTGTCGACCCTGGTGGTGGCCCCCACCGGCACCGGCAAGACCCTGGTGGCCGACTATCTCATCGAGCAGACCTACCGCCAGGGGCGGCGGGTGGTCTATACCGCGCCCATCAAGGCCCTGTCCAACCAGAAGTTCAAGGAGTTCAAGCGCCTGCTGGGGCCCGACGCGGTCGGGATCCTGACGGGCGACGTCGTCATCAACCCCGACGCCCCGGTGGCCATCATGACCACCGAGGTCTTCCGCAACCTGCTCCACCTGGAGGCGCGCCGGCTGGAGGGCGTCGCCTGGGTCATCTTCGACGAGATCCACTACATCGACGATCCGGAGCGGGGCTCGGTCTGGGAGGAGAGCCTGCTCTTCCTGCCGCCCGACGTGCAGTTTTTGGGCCTGTCGGCCACCATCCCCAACGCGGACGAGCTGGCCGACTGGCTGGAGGCGGTGCAGGGGCGGCGGGTGCACGTGGTCGTCTCCCGGGAGCGGGCGGTGCCCCTGGAGCACCACCTGTACGAGCCTTCCCTGGGGCTGACGGGGCGGGCCAGGCTGGAGCGCCACGCCCGGCGCCTGGAGGCCCGAGGAGGGCTGTGGCCCCGGGGTCGGCGCATCGAGGGCTTCGGCCGGCGCCTGCGCTACCCTCCGGTGGACCCCCTGGCGCTGCTGGAGCTGGTGGGGGAGGACCGGCTGCCGGCGCTGTTCTTCTTCTTCAGCCGCCGCCTGACGGAGACCTACGCCCGGGAGCTGGCCGCCCGCCGCGACTACCTGCCCCCCGAGGCCAAGGAGGAGGTGCGGCGGGTGGTGGCCGAGGTGCTGGCTCCCTACCCGCCCGGGGCTGCGGCCCGGGCGGAGCAGCTGCTGGGGCTGTGGGAGCGGGGGGTCGCCTTCCACCACGCGGGGCTGCTGCCGGCCGTCAAGGACGCGGTGGAGGAGCTCTTCGAGCGGCGGCTCCTGCGGGTGCTCTTCTGCACCGAGACCTTCGCGGTGGGCGTCAACTTCCCCTGCCGCACGGTGCTCTTCGGCACCCTGCGCAAGTACGACGGGGTGGAGTACCGGCCCCTCACCAACCGGGAGTACTTCCAGATGGCGGGGCGGGCAGGGCGGCGGGGCATCGACGAGCGGGGCTACGTGTACGCGGCCGTGGATCTCAACGAGATCCCCATCGACGAGCTGCCCAGCCTGGAAGAGGCCGACGTGGAGCCCCTGCGGAGCCAGTTCGTCCTCAGCTACAACACGGTGCTCAACCTGCTGAGCCGCTTCGAGCCCGACCAGGCCCGGGAGGTGATCCGCCGCAACTTCGCGGCCTTCCAGGCCCAGGCCAGCCGGCGGCGGCTGGAACGGGAGATCGCGGCCCTGGAGCGGCGGCTGCAGGAGCTGACCGGGGCCGGGCGTTCGGCCAAGGCCATCCGCAAGACCCGGCGCGCCCTGGGGCGCCTGCGGGAGGAGCTGGCGGTGCACCCCGGCCCCGAGCAGTTCGCGCAGGCCTTCGACCGCCGCCGGGCCGTGCTGGCGGAGCTGGACTACCTGCGCGACGACGGGCGGGTGCTCACCTCCCGGGGCGAGCTGGCGCGCCACATCCACGTGCAGGAGCTGCTGGTGACGGAGCTGCTGGCCGACGGCTTCCTGCGGCGGCTGGACCCCGCGCAGCTGCTGGCCCTGGCCGTGGCCGTGGATTACGAGCCCCGCCGCTCGGAGTACCTGCCCCGAGAGGTGCCCTTCCCTTTGGGGCCCGTGCTGCGGGTGGCCCGGGCCATCTCCGACGTGGAGCTGCGCCACCTGGGCTACGCCACCGTGCGGTTCGGCGCCCACCTGGCGCGGGCGGTGGTGGCCTGGGCCCAGGGCGCCGACTTGGACCAGTGCCTGGCCCTGACCGCGGTGGACGAGGGCGACTTCGTCTTCGCCATCCGCCGGGGCATCGACCTGCTGCGCCAGATCCGCACGGCGGCCGCCGGAGATCCCTTCCTGGAGGCGGCCGTGGCCGAGGCCATCCGGGCCGCGGACCGGGACGAGGTGGCCATCGTCCTGTAGCCGCAGACCGGCGCCGGGCGCGGCCCGGCGCAGGTATCCTGGGGCTGCCGGCGAAACAGAATGGAGCTGGTAGGCGAACGCATCGCCGGGAGGTGCCGGCCGCGGGGCCGGCACGCTCGTTAGATGCGGCCCGGGGCGGGCCGGCCCGGCGAACGGAGGATGGTGCCGGCGTTGACGGAGCGGGAGGCCACCGGGGCCGGCTACGGGTGGTTCGAGACCAGGGAGCTGCCGGGGCTGCGCCTACACGTGCTGACCACGGGGAAGTTCAAGGTGGAGACGGCCCGGGTGGCCATCCGCCTCCCCCTGGTGCGGGAGCACGTGACGGCCAACGCCCTGGTGCCGATGGTGCTGCGGCGGGGCACCCGGCGGCTGCCCACGCTGCAGGCCATCGCGCGCCACCTGGAGTCGCTGTACGGCGCCCGCCTGGCGGTGGACGTGGGCAAGGTGGGCGACACCCACCTCGTCGAGCTGCGGGGCGAGATCGTGGCCGACGCGCACCTGCCCGGCTGGCGGCCCGGCACCCGCCAGCTGGAGGCGATGCTGCGGCTGCTGTTCGAGATGTGGCTGGACCCGGCCCTGTCGGAGCAGGGGTGGTTTCGAGAGGCGTACGTGGCGCAGGAGAAGGAGATCCTGCGGCGGCGCATCGAGGGCATCATCAACAACAAGCGCCAGTACGCCGTGCACCGGCTCATGGAGGAGATGTTCGCCGGGCACCCCTTCGCGCTGCACCGTCTGGGGCGGCTGGAGGACCTGCCTGCCCTCGATGCCGCCTCGCTCTACCGGGCGTACCGGGAGCGCATCCTGGGAGCCCGGGCCGACCTGGTGGTGGTGACGTCGGCCAGGCCCGACCAGGTGGCGGAGCTGGCCGGGCGGGTGCTGGAGCAGGCGGGCTTCCGCCCCGGTCCCCAGCCGCCGGCGACCCCGGCGGGTGCGCACGGGGCGGCCGACGGCGCTCGGCCGCGGGAGGGGCCGCCCCGGGTCGTGACGGAGACCCAGCCGGTGCGGCAGGCGGTGCTGGCGCTGGGGTACCGGACGCCGGTGCGCTTCGCCTCCCCCGACTACCCCGCCCTGCTGGTCTTCAACGGGGTGCTGGGGGGCTTCCCCCACTCCAAGCTCTTCGTGCACGTGCGGGAGCGCAACTCCCTGGCCTACTTCGTCTACAGCCGGGTCGAGGCCAGCCAGGGGACCCTCCTGGTCAGCGCCGGGGTCGATCCGGCCCTCCAGGACCGGGCGCTGGCCATCATCCAGGAGCAGCTGGACGCGGTGCGCCGGGGCGAGGTGGCCCCCGACGAGGTGGAGGCGACCCGGCGGGCGCTGGTGCGCCGGTGGCGGGTGGACGAGGACGACCCCCACGCGCTGGTGGACCACTACCTGATGGGCCTCATCAACGGCCGCCAGCGACCCTTCGTGGATCTCATCGAGGAGGTGGGCCGGGTGGGCCGCGACGAGATCGCGGCCGTGGCCGGCGACATCGCCCCCGACACCTTCTACGTCCTGACGGCGCCCGAGGGCCAGCCGGCAGCGGCCCGGGAAGGCCGTGAGGGATCGGCGCCGGAGGAAGGGGCGTCGTGAGCGGGCCATGGGCGAGCAGGAGGCACGGCTGGTGAGCGTGACGCGCCGGGAGGTGGCTGGGGACCCGCTGGTGTCGGCGCGCCTCTCGTCGGGGCTGGCGGTCTACGTGCTGCCCAAGGCCCACTTCCGGCAGAAGTACGCGGTCTGGGCGGTGCAGTACGGCTCGGTGGACAGCCGCTTCCGGGGGGCCGACGGGGCGGAGCCGGTGGATCTGCCCGCGGGCATCGCGCACTTCCTGGAGCACAAGATGTTCGAGAAGGAGGACGGCGATCTCTTCACCCGCTTCGCCCGGCTGGGCGCCTCGGCCAACGCCTACACCTCCTACACCACCACCGCCTACCTCTTCTCCACCGTGGACCACTTCACCGAGGCCCTGGAGCTGCTGGTGCGCCTGGTGCAGGAGCCGTACTTCACCGAGGCGTCGGTGCGCAAGGAGCAGGGCATCATCGAGCAGGAGATCCGGATGTACGAGGACGACCCCGGGCGCTGCCTGGTCGTCAACCTGATGCAGGCCCTCTACCACGTCCACCCGGTGCGGCTGGAGATCGGCGGCACGGTGGAGTCCATCCGCCAGATCGACGCGCAGCGGCTCTACCTGTGCCACCGCGCCTTCTACCACCCGGCCAACTCCGCGCTGGCCGTGGCGGGCGACGTGGAGCCCGAGCGGGTCTGGGAGGTGGTGGCGCGGCTGGTGCCGGAGGGCGACGGCCGGGTGGTGGAGCGGTGGGACCCCGAGGAGCCCCCGTCGGTGCGGCAGACCCGGGTCGAGGCCAGGCTTCCCGTCTCCCGCCCCCGGCTGGCGCTGGGCATCAAGGACGTGCGGCGGGGCCTGCAGGGGCCGGAGCTGCTGCGCCGGGAGCTGGCCGTCAACCTGGCCCTGGAGGCGGTGCTGGGCCGCAGCTCCGACGCCTTCCAGCGCCTGTACGAGGAGGGGCTCATCGACGACGGGTTTGGCGGCCGCTACACGTGCGATCCCCGGTTCGCCCACACCGTCATGGGAGGCGAGACCCCCGACCCGGACCGGCTGGAGCGCCGGCTGAAGGAGGCGCTGCTGCAGGCGGCCGAGGCGGGGGTGGAGCCCGAGAGCTTCGAGCGGCTGCGCAGGCGGGAGGTGGGGGAGTTCGTGGCGGCCATGGACAACCCGGAGATGGTGGCCAACTCCCTGGCCATCCTTCACTTCCGCGGCGTGACCCTCACCGACTACCTGGAGGTGCTGCAGCGCCTGGAGCCCCGGGATGCGACCGAGGCGCTGCGGGATCACGTGGCCGAGGAGCGGATGGCCGTCTCCGTGGTGCTCCCCGACGGCAGGGCGAGGGCCCGGGCGGACGGGGCGGGAGCCCCGGAGCCCGCCGAGCCCGCGGCTCGCCTCCATGGATGCCGCTGAGCGCCGCCCCCATCTGGTGCTGGCCATCGGGGTGCTGGCCGTCTCGTCCGCGGCCATCTGGGTGCGCCTGTCGGCCCTGCCCCCCTCGGTGCTGGCCTTCTACCGCCTCTTCTTCTCGGCGCTGGGGCTGGCGCCGGTGCTGCTGGTGGCCCGGCGGAGCCGGTCGGAGCCCCGGCCGGGCGCGGGCGTCGGGAAGGCCGGCCGGGACTGGGTGGGGTGGGCGGCGCTGGCCGGCGCGAGCCTGGCCGCCCACTGGGCGGTCTGGTTCGCCTCCCTGGCGCGCACGTCGGTGCTCAGCTCGACGGTGCTGGTGACGACCCAGCCCGTGTGGGTGGTGCTGCTGGCTCGGGCCCTGTGGGGAGAGCGGCTGGGGAGGGGGCGCGCGGCCGCCCTGGCCGTGGCGCTGGCCGGGAGCGCGACGGTGGCGGTGGCCGACGGGCTGCGCCAGGCGGGCGCGCCGGCGGCGGGGCCGCCTCACAGCCTGGGGGGCGACGGGCTGGCCCTGCTGGCGGCCGTGCTGGTGAGCGTCTACCTGCTGGTGGGCCAGCGGCTGCGGGCCCGGGTGCCGCTGGCGGAGTACCTGGCCGTGGTGTACGCCGCGGGGGCGGCGGTGCTCCTGGCCGTCAACCTGCTGCTGGGGCAGCCCGTGTGGGGATGGCCGGGGAGGGAGCTGGCCATCGCCCTGGGGCTGGCGGTGGTGCCCACCCTGGTGGGCCACTCCGCGCTCAACCTGGTCATCGCGCGCCTGGGGGCCGCCACGGTGGCCACAGCCATCCTGGGCGAACCGGTGGGGGCGTCGCTCTTGGCCCTGCTGCTCTTCGGCGAGGTGCCCGGCATCCTGCACGGGGCGGGGGCCGCCCTGGTGCTGGCTGGCATCTACCGGTTCACGGCGCCGGCCCGGCCGGCGGCGCGGGGGGAGGGGGAGGTGCATGCTGCGTCGTGAGGAGCTGGCGGCCCGCATCGACCACACCCTGCTGAAGCCCGAGGCGACTCCCCAGGCGGTGGAGCGCCTGTGCCGGGAGGCGGTGCGCTGGCGCTTCTGCGCCGTCTGCGTCAACCCCGTCTTCGTGCCCCTGGCCGCGCGGGAGCTGGCCGGCACGGGGGTGCGGGTGGCGGCGGTGGTGGGCTTCCCGCTGGGGGCCACCACGGCCCTGGTCAAGGCGGTGGAGGCCGCGGCCGCGGTGGCCGCGGGCGCCGCCGAGATCGACATGGTGGGTCCCGTGGGGCTGCTGCTGGGCGGCGACGAGCGGGCGTGGGCCGAGCACGTGCGGGCCGTGCGACAGGCGGTGGGCCCGTCGGTGGTGCTGAAGGTGATCCTGGAGACGGGCCTGCTGGACGACCGGCAGAAGCGGCTGGCGGCCCGCATCGCGGTGGACGAGGGGGCCCAGTTCGTCAAGACCTCCACGGGCTTCGGTCCCACCGGCGCGACGGTGGAGGACGTGCGGGTGCTGGCCGAGGCCGTCGCGGGCCGGGCCCGGGTCAAGGCGTCGGGGGGGATCCGCACCCCCGACGACGCGCGGCGCCTCATCGAGGCGGGGGCCGACCGGCTGGGCACCAGCGCCGGCGTCGCCATCATGGAAGCGATGGCCGGCGCGCCGTGAGCGGCGCCTTCGTGGCCCGGGCCGGTCTGGACGAGTCGGGCAAGGGCGACTACTTCGGGCCCCTGGTGGCGGTGGCCGCGGCCGTCACCGCGCCCGAGCTGGAGCGGGAGCTGGCCCACCTGGGCGTCACCGACTCCAAGCGCCTCTCGGACGGGCGCTGCCTGGAGCTGGCGAAGGAGCTGGCGGCGCGGCTGCCCTTCGAGGCGGTGGTCATCGGGCCGCCCCGGTACAACCAGCTGTGGGAGCGCCTGGGCAACGTCAACCGCATCCTGGCCTGGGCCCACGCCCGGGCCCTGGAGAACCTGCTGGCCCGGGTCGAGGTGCAGGTGGTGGTGGCCGACCAGTTCGCCCGGGACCCCCAGCGCCTGGGGCGAGCCCTGATGGAGCGGGGGCGGCGGGTGGAGCTGCGCCAGCACCCCCGGGCGGAGGCGGACCTGGCCGTGGCGGCCGCCTCGGTGCTGGCCAGGGCCCGGTTCCTGCGGGAGCTGCAGCGGCTCTCCCGGGAGGCGGGGCTTCCCCTGCCCAAGGGGGCCACCGAGGTGGAGGAGGCGGCCCGGGAGCTGTGGCGGCGGGGCGGCATGGAGGCGCTGGGGCGCTTCGCCAAGCTTCACTTCGCCATCACCCGGCGGGTGGTGCAGGGCGAGGCAGGAGCCCTCGAAGCCGGCGGCGAAGGGCGGTAGCGAACAGATGCGCGGGACGGGGGCGAGGGGTATGGGGCGGCTGGCGCTGGGGGCCCTGCTGGTGGCGACCCTGGCCGCATGCCCGGCCGCAGCGGGTGCCGCCCGGCCCGAGCAGGGGGTGGCGCCGGGCACCCTGGCCCTGCGCATGTCGGAGAGCATGGGCTGGCCGGACCGCTTCGCCGCCGTGGTGCGGGTGGAGGCGGCGGCAGCTCCCGGCAGCTCCAGCGCGTCGTTCCGGCTCGAGGGCTTCCTCCCCGACGTCTTCCGCTGGGAGCCTCTCGACGCCCGCGGGGTGGGCGGGGTCGCCTGGCACGGCTACGTGCAGCTGGCGGTGGACGGGCCCGGCCCCCGCTACGCGTACGGGTACGAGGGCTTTCCCTTCCTGCAGGCCCTGGATGTGTACCTGGGCATCTTCCGCCCCCTGCCCGAGGGGTCGCGCCTGGTGCTGGGCCAGAGCGTGCGGGTGCTGGGCCGGCCGGCCGTGGAGGCGGTGCTGTACGACGCCGGCGCCTCCCGGCAGGCCCGGCTGGTGGTGGACGCCGAGACGGGCCTGGTGCTCAGCGCCGCGGTGCCGGGCGGGGGCGGCGCCGCCTCGGGCGACACGCCCCTGGTGAGGGCCGTGCGCTTCGACGTGGGGGCCGCGGCGGCCAGCGTGGAGTACGAGGCCCCCGTGCTGGGCGACCGGGGGCGGCTGGTGCTGACCCGCCGCGGCAGGCTGTGGTTTCTCTCGGAGGCGGTGGTGGGCAGCGGCCAGGAGGCCCACCGGGTGCGGCTGGAGCAGGTGAAGCTGGGGGCCGAGGCAGGGTCGGCCAGCGCACCCGACGTCTCGGTGCTGCAGCGCCTGGCCGGGGCCGTGGAGCGGGCCCGGCAGGCCTCCCAGGCGCGGCGGTGGGACCAGACCATGGCCGCCGCCCGGGAGGCCATCGCCATCGACCCTTACAACGTCCAGGCCCACAACCTGCTGGGGTATGCGGCCATGGAGACGGGCGACTGGGTGACGGCCGCCAGCGCCTTCGACCAGGTCATCGAGCTGGCGCCCGACTCGCCCCTGGGCTACAACAACCTGGCCTACCTGTACGCGGAGATGGGCTTCAACCTCTCCCGGGCGCTCTCGCTGGCCCAGAAGGCCCTGGACCTGTCGGGGGAGGCGCCCGACGCGTCGGTGCTGGATACCTACGGCTGGGCCCTGTACAAGAACGGCCGCACCGACGAGGCCCGGCAGGCGCTGGAGCGGGCCGTGGCCGCGTCGGGGGATGACCCCCGCGCCCAGGCCGAGATCCTCTATCACCTGGGCGTGGTGCACCTGGAGAACCGGCGCCTGGACGAGGCCCGCCGCCTCTTCACCCGGGCCCTGGAGCTGGACCCGGGGCTGGACGAGGCCCGCCAGGCCCTGAGCAGCCTGGAGCAGGGCGCCTCCGGGGCCGCGGCCGCCCCCGGTTCGGCCGGCTGAGGGTCGGATGCAGGGGTGGATCTGCGCTTCCAGCAGGGCGCGCCGTGGCAGGTGCCGGGGGGCGGCGGCGAGGTCTGGCGCATCGACGAGCGTCTGGCCCCCGGCGTGGCGGGTGTGCCGGCCCCGCCCCGGCAGGCCGGCGACGGGCTGGCGCGCTGGGCGCGGCGGCTGTGGCTGGCGCGGGGCGTGGGGCCGGTGCGCCAGCGCCGGCTGGAGGCCCGGGGCTTCCGGGACCTGGTCTCGCTGCAGCGCCATCCCGTCTGGGGCGAGGAGGCCAGGCGCGCCTGGGAGGCGCTGCGGGAGCGCCGGGTGGAGCAGCTGCGCCGGCGCCGGGCCTCCGATGCGGAGCTGGTGAGCCTCTTCGGGGCGGCGGAGGTGCTCTTCTTCGACGTCGAGACCCTCGGGCTGGCTCCCGTCTTCCCGGCCTTCCTGGCCGGCTTCCTGCGGGCCGAGGGGGGCGGCTGGCGCGTCACGCTGCTGCTGGCCCGCAGCCCGGCCGAGGAGCCGGCGCTGCTGGACGGCATCGAGGCCGTGGCCAGGGAGGCCGGCGCCCTGGTCACCTACAACGGGCGCCGCTTCGACCTCCCGTTTCTGGCCATGCGCCGGGCCGTCAGCGGCCGGCCCGCACCGCCGGGATGGCCGGGCCCGCCGGTCCTCGACCTGCTGGCCGACGCGAGGCGGCGGTTCGGGGGCGTGCTGGCCGACGCCCGGCTGGAGACGGTGGACCGCTACCTGCGCTGGGAGGACGGGGGCCAGGCGCTGCCCGCCTCGCTGGTGCCGGAGTATTACCGCCGCTTCGTGGAGAGCGGCGACCCGGGCTGGATCGAGCCCGTGCTGCAGCACAACGTGCGGGACCTGGTGGCCGTGGCCAACCTCTGGGCGGTGCTGGCCGAAGCGGCGGGCGAGCCGGCCCGGGACCGGCCGTGAGCGAGCACTACTTCACGCCCGAGCCCTCGGCGCCTCACCGCCCCCACCTGATCCGGCTGGACTGGCGCGGGGTGCGCCTCTGGCTGCATACGGATCGGGGGGTCTTCTCGTACCGGCGGGTGGACCCGGGCACCCGCCTGCTGGCCGAGGCGTTCGAGCCGGAAGGGGCCCGGCGGGTGGTGGACCTGGGGGCGGGCTACGGGGCGCTGGGGCTCATGCTGGCGGCCCGCTTCCCCGATCTCGCCGTGGTGATGGTGGAGATCAACCGGCGGGCGGCGCGCCTGTGCCGGCTCAACGTCGAGCGCAACGGGCTGCGGGCCCGGGTGCTGGTGGCCGACGGCCTGGCTGCGCTGGCGCCCTGCAGCGTCGACGCGGTGGTGACCAACCCGCCGGTGCGGGCGGGACGGGGCGTGCTGCACGCCTGGATGGACCAGGCGGCGCGGGTGCTGCGGCCCGGGGGCGCCTTCTGGATGGTGGCCCTCACCCGTCAGGGGGCCCGTACCCTGGCAGAGGCAGCCGGGACCCGCATCGGGCCGGTGGAGCTGGTGGAGCGAGGCAGCGGCTACCGGGTCTTCCGGGCCCGGCGGCCGGCGCGGCCGGTGCCAGGGGAACCATCGGCTTCCAGCAGGGCGGAGTCGGCCGGCACCGAAGACCAGGGGGGCGGCGCATGCCGCCCCATGTGAGGAGAAAGGATGACCCATGATTCCGGAGATGGCCACCCTGGTCCGGGACCGGGTGCGGGTGCGGGGAGGCATCCGCCTCTCGGGCCGGGTGCGGGTCAGCGGGGCCAAGAACGCGGCGGTCGCGCTGCTCCCGGCAGCGCTGCTGGCCTCGGGCCCGGTGGAACTGGCGCAGGTGCCCGACATCACCGACGTAGACGTGATGGTGGGCATCCTGCGCAAGCTGGGCGCCGAGGTGGAGTGCGACGAGGGCACGGTGCGGGTCTGGGCGGGGGGGCCCCTGGGCTACGAGGTGCCCTACGAGGAGGCCAAGCGGGTGCGGGCCTCGTCCCTGCTGCTGGGGGCGCTCCTGGCCCGACTGGGGCGGGCCGTGGTGCCGCTGCCCGGCGGCTGCGACATCGGCCCCCGGCCCCTGGACCTGCACCTCAAGGGCCTCGCGGAGCTGGGCGCGCGGGTGCGGGTGGAGCACGGCTACGTGGTGGCCGAGGCGGACCAGCTGGTGGGCAGCGAGATCTACCTGGACTTCCCCAGCGTGGGCGCCACGGAGAACCTGATGATGGCCGCCACGGCGGCGCGAGGCACCACCGTCATCTACAACGCGGCCAAAGAGCCCGAGGTGGTGGACCTGGCCAACTTCCTGACGGCCATGGGCGCCCGGGTGGTGGGGGCGGGCACGGACCTGGTGCGGATCCAGGGCGGGGCCCGCCTGAGCGGCGCCTCCTACGCCATCATCCCGGACCGTATCGAGGCGGGCACCTACCTGCTGGCCGCGCTGGCCACCCGGGGCGAGATCGTCCTGGAGAACGTCATCCCCAAGCACCTGGAGTCGCTGCTGGCCAAGCTGGAGGAGGCCGGGGCCCGCATCCGGGTAGGGCTGGATCACCTGGAGGCCTCCTGCCCGCGCCGCCCGTCGGCCATCTCGGTCAAGACCCTGCCGTACCCGGGCTTCCCCACGGACCTGCAGCCGCAGCTGACCGCCTTCCTGCTGACCGCGGAGGGCACCAGCATCGTCACCGAGCGGGTCTTCGAGGACCGGTTCCGCCACGTCGACGAGCTGAAGCGCATGGGCGCCCAGATCCGCACCGAGAGCCGCACCGCCGTCATCACCGGCGTCGAGCGCCTGAGCGGGGCGCCCGTGACGGCCACGGACCTGCGCACCGGGGCGGCCCTGGTCATCGCCGCGCTGTCGGCCACGGGGGAGACCGTCATCGATCACTTCCACCACGTCCGGCGGGGCTACGACCGCATGGTGGAGAAACTGGCGGCGCTGGGGGCCGATATCGAGTATCTGTGAGCGCTCCTGGGCGCCGCAGGGGGCTTGCATACTTATGCATCGGGCGCGATAATTCGCCCATGCATCAGGAGCCGATCAACCCGCCCGACACGCAGCCCGGCGCCGCCGGCGCCGAAAGATCCGGCGCCACGGCGGTGCCGGTGGGCATCGTGGGCGGCAGCGGCTATGCGGCCGAGGAGCTGCTGCGGCTGTTGGCCCACCACCCCCGCCTGCGCCTCGAGTGGATATTGTCCCGCTCCCATGCAGGCAAGCCGGTGGGGTCCGTCTACCCCCACCTGCGGGGGATCGTCGAGGCCGACTTCGGCCCCATGGAGGATCTGCCTCGCCTGGCCGGGCGCGCCGGGGTCGTCTTCCTGGCCACGCCGGCCGGCGTCGCCGCTGAGCACGCACCGCTGCTGCTGGAGCGGGGAGCGGCGGTGGTGGACCTGTCGGCGGACTTCCGCCTGGACGACCCGGCCCTCTACGAGCGGGTCTACGGCCAGCGCCATCCCCATCCCGAGCTCCTGCCGCGGGCCGTCTACGGCCTCACCGAGCTCTTCCGAGACGACCTGGCGGGGGCGCGCCTGGTGGCCAACCCGGGCTGCTACCCCACGGCCGCCCTGCTGGCCCTGGCTCCCCTGGCCGCGGCGGGGTGGCTGGATCCGGACCGGCCGGTGGTGGTCTCGGCCACATCGGGCATCTCGGGGGCGGGCAGCCAGCCCGGGCCCATGTACCACTTCCCGTCGGCCACCGAAAACGTGCGCCCCTACGGCGTGCCCGGCCACCGCCACACCCCGGAGATGGCCCTGCACCTGGGGCGGCTGCTGCGGCGGGCCGGGGCCCGGCCGGGGCCGGACGGCGTGCGCATCGCCTTCATCCCCCACCTGGTGCCCGCCAGCCGGGGCATCCTGGCCACCTGCGTGGCCCCGGTCCGGCAGCCCGCCGACACCGATGCCCTGACGGCCCGGTACCGGGAGTTCTACCGGGGCGCGCCCTTCGTGCGGGTGCTGGAGCCGCCCGAGCTGCCTCAGACCAAGGCGGTGCAGGGGTCCAACTTCTGCGACCTGGCGGTGCGGTGGGATCCGGCCTCGGGGTCGGTGGTGGCCATGGCCGCCATCGACAACCTGGTGAAGGGCGCCAGCGGCCAGGCCATTCAGAACGTCAACGTCCTCATGGGCTGGGAGGAGGCGGCGGGCCTGACGGGCGCGCCCCTGTACCCCTGAGGGCATCGGGCCCAGCATGGATTCGAGGAGGCTTGCGATGGGCACGGCAGCCAGCGCGACCACCCGCCCGGCGGCGGGAGACGGCGCGGCCCCCGGCTTGGCCGACGGGCCGGCGGGGGTCACCTTTCCCCGGCGCTTCGAGGCGGCCGGGGTGCACTGCGGCATCAAGCACCGGCGCCCGGACCTGGCCGTCATCCACTCCCCGGACCCGTGCGCGGCGGCGGCCGTCTTCACCCGCAACAGGGTGCGGGCGGCGCCCCTGCAGGTGAGCCGGGAGCACCTGGAGGCGGCCCGGGACCGGATCCGGGCGGTGGTGGTCAACAGCGGCAACGCCAACGCCTGCACCGGGCCCCAGGGGCTGGCCGATGCCCGGGCAATGGCCGAGGCCTGCGCCGCCGAACTGGGGGTGGAGCCGGAGCAGGTGCTGGTGGCCTCCACCGGCGTGATCGGGGTGCCGCTGCCCATGGATCGGGTGCGCGTGGGGATCCGCCGGGCCTGCCGGGAGCTCTCCCGCGAGGGCGGCCTGGAGGCGGCCAGCGCCATCCTGACCACGGACCGCCGGCCCAAGGTGCGGGCCGTGGAGGTGGCCCTGCCCGACGGGCGGGTGGTGAGGGTGGGCGGCATGGCCAAGGGCTCCGGCATGATCCACCCCGACATGGCCACCATGCTGGCCTTCCTGACCACCGACGCGCCCGTGGAGGCGCAGGCGCTGGAGGGCCTGCTGCGGGACGTGGCGGGCCGCACCTTCAACATGATCACGGTGGACGGCGACACCAGCACCAACGACATGGCGGTGCTGCTGGCCAGCGGCCGGGCGGGCGGCCCCGCCCTGGAGCCGGGCACGCCCGCCTTCTCGGCCCTGGCGGCCGGCGTGGAGGAGGTGGCCCGGTACCTGGCCAGGGAGATCGCCCGGGACGGCGAGGGTGCGACCCGGCTGGTGGAGGTGCGGGTGGTGGGGGCCCGCTCGGAGGCCGAGGCCCGTGCCTGCGCCCGGGCCGTCGCCGGCTCCAACCTGGTGAAGAGCGCCGTGCACGGCGGCGACCCCAACTGGGGCCGCATCGCGGCGGCGGCGGGCCGCTCCGGCGCGGAGCTGGACCCCGACGGCCTGTCGGTGTGGTTGGGCCAGGTGCGGGTGGCGGCCCGGGGGCAGGAGGTGCCCTTCGACGAGGCGGCGGCCCGGGCCGCGCTGCTGGCCGACGAGGTGCGCATCACCGTCGACCTGGGTACCGGCGGAGGCGGGGAGGCCACCGCCTGGAGCTGCGACCTGAGCGAGGAGTACGTCCGTATCAACGCCAGCTACCGCAGCTGAGCGGGCCGTGCGCCCCGGCGGCGGGCTGGACGGGGGGTTGGACCGAGCGTTGGCGCTGGAGCCCATCGTGGAGAAGGCCGCCGTCCTGGTGGAGGCGCTGCCGTACATCCGCGCCTTCTTCGGCAAGACCTTCGTCATCAAGTACGGCGGCAGCACGATGCCCGACCCCGACGGGGAGCTGCAGCGGGCCGTCGCGCTGGACCTGATCCTGCTGCGCTACGTGGGCGTCAAGGTGGTGCTGGTGCACGGGGGCGGCCCCGCCATCACCGAGACCATGCGGGCCCTGGGCAAGGAGCCCCGGTTCGTCAACGGCCGGCGGGTCACCGACGCGGAGACCATGCGCATCGTCCGGATGGTGATGATGGGCCTGCTCAACATGGACATCGTGGCCACCATCAACCGCTTCGGCGGCAAGGCCGTGGGCCTGTCGGGCCACGACGGCAACCTGATGGTGGCGCGCAAGCGCCTGGAGCGGGTGGAGGCGGGCCCGGACGCCCCGGACCGCACGGTGGACCTGGGCTACGTGGGCGACGTCGAGGCCATCAACCCGGAGATCCTGCACCTGCTCACGGACCAGGGCTACATCCCCGTGGTGGCCCCCATCGGGGCCGGCTATGCGGGCGAGAGCTACAACATCAACGCCGACAGCGCGGCCGGCGAGCTGGCGGCGGCCCTGCGCGCCGACAAGCTCATCATACTCACCGACGTGGAGGGGATCCTGGAGGAGCCCGGCAACCCCGCCTCCCTCATCTCGGCGCTGCAGGTGCCCCGGGCCCGCCGGATGATCCAGGAGGGCATCATCTCGGCCGGCATGGTGCCCAAGGTGGAGGCGTGCATCCGGGCCCTGGAGGGCGGGGTGCCCCGGGCCCACATCATCGACGGGCGGGTGCCCCACGCGCTGCTGCTGGAGATCTTCACGGACCGCGGCATCGGCACCATGGTGGTGAGCTGACGGTGGCGGCCTCTGCAGGCGGGCCCCTGGCGGCCGAGGACGTCGTGGCCCTGGCGGAGCGCTACCTGATGGGCACGTACCGGCGGGAGCCCCTGGTGCCGGTGCGGGGCAGCGGCTGCCGGCTGTGGGACGCCCAGGGGCGCTCCTACCTGGACTTCGTCTCGGGCCTGGGCGTCAACGCCGTGGGACACTGCCACCCCCGGGTGGTCCAGGCCCTGACCCGGCAGGCCGCCCAGCTGCTCCACGTCTCCAACCTGTACTACATCGAGCCCCAGGCCCGCCTGGCGCGGTGGCTGGTGGAGCACGGGCCCTTCCACCGGGCCTTCTTCTGCAACAGCGGGGCCGAGGCGGTGGAGGCGGCCATCAAGCTGGCCCGCCGCCACCACCGCAACCAGGGCGCGGACCGCCCCGAGATCGTGACGGCCCTGGGGTCCTTCCACGGGCGCACCCTGGGGGCGCTGTCGGCCACGGGGCAGCCCCGCTATCACGACGGCTTCGAGCCGCTGGTGCCGGGCTTCCGCTACGTCCCCTTCAACGACCCCGAGGCCCTGCGCCAGGCCGTCGGCCCCAGGACCGCTGCCATCCTGCTGGAGGTGGTGCAGGGGGAGGGGGGCGTGCACCCGGCCACGCCCGATTTCGTGCGGGCGGCCCGGGAGGCCGCCGACCGCGCCGGCGCCCTGCTCATCATCGACGAGGTGCAGACGGGGCTGGGCCGCACGGGCCGCCTCTTCGCCTTCGAGCACTACGGGGTCGTGCCCGACGCCGTGACCCTGGCCAAGGCCCTGGGCGGCGGGGTCGCCATCGGGGCCCTGCTGGCCCGGGAGCCCTTCGCCTCGGCCTTCCGGCCGGGGCAGCACGCCTCCACCTTCGGGGGCAACCCGCTGGCCTGCGCCGCCGCCCTGGCGGCGGTGGAGGTGCTGGAGCAGGAGGGCCTGCCGGCCCGGGCCGAGCGGGTGGGGGCCTACCTGCGCCGCCAGCTGGAGGCCGTGGGCCGGCGCACCGGCCACGTCCGGGAGGTGCGCGGGCTGGGGCTGATGCTGGCCGTGGAGCTGGACCTCCCCGGCCGCGCCGTGGCGGACCGGTGCCGGGAGCGGGGGCTCCTGGTCAACGTGGTGGCCGAGCGGGCCTTGAGGTTCCTGCCCCCCCTCGTCATCGGCGAGGCCGAGGTCGACGAGGCGGTGGCCATCCTGGAGGCGGCCATTGCCGAGGCGGCCCGGGGGTAGGGGGCGGCGGGCGACCCGATCCGTGCGGGGCGAGTCAGGGCGCACGGCCCGGGACCAGACGGCGGAAGGTGAGGGGGCTTTGGGGATGGCGCAGCAGGTGCGCAAGGTGGTGCTGGCCTACTCGGGCGGGCTCGACACGTCGGTGATGATCCCCTGGCTGCGGGAGCGCTACGGATGCGAGGTCGTGGCCATGATCGCCGACGTGGGGCAGGGGGAGGACCTGCAGGCCATCGCCGACAAGGCGGTGCGCAGCGGCGCGAGCAAGGCCGTGGTGGAGGATGTGCGGGAGGCCTTCGTGCGGGACTATGCCTTCCAGGTGCTGAGGGCGGGCGCCATCTACGAGGGGCGCTACCTGCTGGGCACCAGCTTCGCCCGGCCCCTCATCGCCGCCTGCCAGGTGCGGGTGGCCCGCCAGGAGGGCGCGGACGCGCTGGCCCACGGCTGCACCGGCAAGGGCAACGACC
>DATCKV010000075.1:0-12779 GCA_036564285.1 Limnochordales bacterium | reverse complement strand
GGTGCGCGTCGTAGTAAAACTCGAGCCCTTCCAGCCCCTGGTTGTCGATGCCGGTGATGCCCAGCACCTGGGCCGCCAGGGAGCCGTTGGGGTAGACCCGCTGGGGCCGCTCGACCAGCCCGATGCCGGGCAGGCGCAGGGCCCGCACCTTCCGGGCCGTCTCCGGGTCCAGCCGGCGGGCGATCCACACCGCGGCCTGACGGGCCGTGAGGCGCTGCTCGATCTCGTCGGCGGGCATCCCCAGCACGCCGGCCAGGGCGCGGGCCGTCGCCTTGGGGTCCTTCACCTCGCTGGGGATGGCGTAGACGGCGTCGGCGCTGACGCTGATGGCCAGCTTGTTGCCGTTGCGGTCCAGGATGGTGCCCCGCCGGGGGTCCAGGGGGAGCGGGCGCAGCCGCTGCTCCAGCGCGAGGCGGCTCAGCTGGCCGTGGCGGATCACCTGCAGGTAGAAGAGCCGTCCGGTCAGCACCACCCCGGCCAGGCCGGTGGCCACCAGCAGCCAGGCGATCCGCCGGCGCACCGTCACCGGCGACGTGGGGGCCAGCACCCGCGCCTCGACCCCTCCCGGGGCGCCTGCTCACGGCCACGACGGCAGCTGCTGGGCCAGGGCCACCGGCTTCTGCAGCAGCCCGGCCAGCGACGACCGCACGGACTTCAGCCAGCCTGCAGGCCCATCCGACCGGCCCGCGCCGCCGCCTGCCCGGGCCAGCGCGCCGGGCCCGGCCCCCCCGGCGTCGGGCGAGCGGACCAGGGCCGGTGCCTGGGGCCCGTCCAGCACCACCAGCCGCACGTGGCTGGGCCGCTCCATGGCCAGCACCAGCCGGGCCACCTGCTCGGTGCGGGCGGGCGACGTCTCCCGGGCCAGGGCCACCTCCAGGGCCTCGCCCCTCCGGCGCTCCGCCGCCAGCTCCGCCTGCAGCCGGGCCACCTGGCGCCCCATCATGGCCATATGCACCAGCAGGCTCAGGTAGGCCGACGAGCCCGCCACCACCACCAGCACCGCCGCCAGCCATCCCGCCACGATGCGCCCGGGCCGGTCCAGCACCCCGACCGGCCGGCTTCCCGCCAGCGTCCGACAGCCCGCCTGCCCGGTCTCACCTGCCGCGCCCGGCCGGGACGCCCGATCGGGCCGAGCCTGCAGGGCCAGTGCCGGTACCGCCATCCTCATCGGTCCTCTCCCAGCGCCGTTCCGTGCTCCGGCGCCGCCTGCCCCGCGGCGGGCGCGGCCACCCGCTCCGCGGCCCGCAGCCGGGCGCTGCGGCTGCGGGGGTTGGCGGCCACCTCGTCCGCATCGGGCACCAGGGGCTTGCGGGTCAGCACCCGCATGGGCACGGGCTCCCCCAGGGCCTGGGCCCGGCGCAGGGCCTCCTTCACCCGACGGTCCTCCAGGGAGTGGAAGCTGATGACCACCAGCCGCCCCCCCTCCCTCAGGGCCCGCATGGCCTGAGGCAGGGCCCGCTCCAGCTGGCCCAGCTCGTCGTTGACCGCGATGCGCAGGGCCTGGAAGACCCGTCGGGCGGGATGCCCGCCCGAGCGCCGCGCCGCGGCCGGCACGGCCGCCTTGATGCACGCCACCAGCTCGCCGGCCCGCTCGAAGGGCTTGCGCCGGCGGAACTCCACCACGAAGGCGGCGATGCGGGAGGCCCAGCGCTCCTCGCCGTACTCCCGGAAGATGCGGGCCAGGCTCTCCCGGGGCAACTGGTTGAGGAGGTCGGCGGCGGTCCGGGGCAGGTCCGGGTCCATGCGCATGTCCAGGGGCGCGTCGGCCACCTGGTAGGTGAAGCCCCGCTCCGGCGCGCCCAGCTGCAGGCTCGAGACGCCCAGGTCGAACAGCACCCCGTCGACCCCGCCGAGCTGCAAATCACGAAGCTTTGCCTCGAGTTCTGAAAAATCGGCGCGCAAGAGGAGGACCCGGTCCCGCCACGCCTCGAGATTCCTGGCAGCCGCCGCCAGGGCGTGGGGATCCCGGTCCAGGCCCACGACCCGGCAGGCGGGCTCCCGCTCCAGCACGGCCCGGGCATGCCCCCCGGCCCCCACGGTGGCGTCCACGTAGACGCCCCCGGGCCGCACCGCCAGGAGCTCCACCACCTGGCGCACCATCACCGGCCGGTGCGTCGCCTGCACGTCCGGCAAACGCCTCACAGCCCGAGGCCGACGATCTTCTCGGCGATGGACTCGAAGGAGCCCTCGGCTCGGGCTGCGTACGCCTCCCACACACCCCGGTCCCATATCTCTACCCGGCTCCCCACGCCCAGCACCACCACGTCGCGCTCCAGGCCGGCGTACTGCCGCAGGTGGGCCGGCAGCAGGGCGCGGCCGGCCCGGTCCACCTCCACGGGGGCGGCTCCCGCCATCAGAAGGCGCACGAAGGCGCGAGCGTCGGCCTGGGTCAGCGGCAGGGCCCGCAGCTTCTCCTCCACCCGGGCCCACTCACCGGCCGGGAAGGCGAACAGGCACCGGTCCAGGCCGCGGGTGGCCACGAAAGGGCTGCCCAGCTCCTCCCGGAAGCGGGCCGGGATGATGAGCCGACCCTTCTCGTCCAGCTGGTGCTGGTACTCTCCCATGAAGGCCACGACGGCGGAACCGGCCCCGTCCCCGGAGATTGCGGCCCTGGGAAGATGCTTCGTGGGGGAAACGGTGCGCCGTGGGCCGCAGGCTCCCCAGCCCGGCCGCTTGGCGGGGGTCCTCCACTTCGCACCACTTTCCCCCACTCCGCGCCCTCCGCATTCGCCGCCCCGCCCCCGTTTCCTGCCGGGTCCGCTGACGATCTTTGCAAGATCCTAGAGGGGAGGCGCAGACGGTGCGGATCGGCCTGCTGGGACCCATCACCTGGCGCACGCCGCCCCGCCGCTACGGCCCCTGGGAGCAGGTGGTGTCGCACCTGGCCGAAGGGCTGGTGCGGCGCGGCCACGACGTGACCCTCTTCGCCACCGCCGACAGCGTCACGTCCGCCCGCCTGGTAGCGGTCTGCCCCCGCCCTCTGGGGGAGTCGCCGGAGCTGGATCCCAAGGCGTACGAGTACCTTCACGTGGCGGAGGCGCTGCGATGGGCCAGGCGGCGCGCCTTCGACCTGCTGCACAACCACCTCAACTGCTACCCGCTGGCCTTCGCCGACCTGGTGCCGGTGCCCATCGTCACCACCCTGCACGGCTCGGCCCTGCTGGAGCCGGCCACCCGGGTCATCTACCGGCGCCAGGCCCACCTGCCCTATGTCTCCATCAGCGACGCCGAACGGCAGGGCCTGCCGGAGCTGCGCTACGTGGCCACCGTTTACAACGGCGTGGACCTGGACCAGTTCACGTTCCGGCCCGAGCCCGGCGGCTACCTGGCCTTCCTGGGGCGCATGTCGCCCAAGAAGGGGGCCCACCTGGCCGTGGAGGTGGCGCGGCGCACGGGGCTGCCCCTGCGCATGGCCGCCCTCATCCCGCCCGACGAGCGGGAGTTCTTCCGCCGGGAGATCGAGCCGCACCTGGACGGCCGGCAAATCGCCTACGTCGGGGAGGTGGGCCCCGAGGAGCGGGATCGCTTCCTGGGCGGGGCGCTGGCGCTGCTGCACCTGGGCACGGTGCCCGAGCCCTTCGGGCTGGCCATGGTGGAAGCCCAGGCCTGCGGCACCCCGGTCATCGCCATGGGGCTGGGCTCCGTGCCCGAGGTGGTGCGCCACGGGGAGACGGGCTTCGTGGTGCACACGCTGGAGGAGGCGGTGGAGGCGGTGCGGCAGGTGCGGGCCATCGACCGGGCCGCCTGCCGGCGGTGGGTCGAGGCGCGCTTCTCGGTGGAGCGGATGGTGGAGGGGTACGAGGCGGTCTACCGCCGGGTGCTGGAGGAGGGGCGCTGACGGCGAAGGCCTCCGTCAGGTCCCCAGGGCCGCCCGCAGCCGGGAGGCCACCTCCTCCAGCTCCGGCGCGGACGGGGCCCGGAAGTCAGGCCCCCGCAGGCGGAAGCGCAGCCCCTCGTCGCCGCCGTAGCGGGGGATGAGGTGGAGGTGGAAGTGGAAGATCTCCTGGCCGGCGGCCGACCCGTTGGACTGCAGGAGATTGAGCCCCACCGGGTCCAGGGCCCGGCGCAGGGCATGGGCGACGCGCCAGGCCGCCCGCATGACGGCCCCGGCCTCGTCGGCGGTGAGATCCCAGAAGGTGGCGGCGTGGCGGTCGGGGACCACCAGCACGTGCCCGCGGCTGGAGGGGTAGATGTCCATGAAGGCGCTGACGCCCCCCTCCCGCAGCACGAAGTGGGCCGGCGCCTCGCCCCGGACGATGCGGCAGAAGATGCACGCCTCCTCGCCCGCCGCCACCGCTCACCCGTCCCCCTTCCCCTGGACCCGACCGCACCCCTACTGGGCCAGCATCTCCGCCAGGCGCAGCAGCTCGGGCTCCAGCGGCCGCTTCTTGCCCACCACCTCTTCCAGGGGCAGCGCCTGCACCCGGCCCTCCAGCCAGCCGGCGATGTAGCCGTAGCGGCCGCTCAGCAGCAGGTCGACGGCCATGGCCCCCGCCCGGGTGCCCAGCAGCCGGTCGAAGGCGGTGGGGGTGCCGCCGCGCTGGACGTGGCCCAGCACCGTCACCCGCAGCTCGAAGCCCACCTCGTCGCGCCGCTCCCGGAAGTGCTCGGCCATGGCGGCGGCGTTGTAGCGGGCGCCCTCGGCCACCACCACGATGGCGTGCGACTTGCCCCGCTCGTACGCCTCCCGCAGCTCCCGGGCCACGGCGTTGGGATCCACCTCCACCTCGGGCACCACCACCACCTCGGCGCCGCCGGCCAACCCCGTCATCAGGGCCAGGTAGCCGCAGTCGCGCCCCATCACCTCCACCAGGAAGGCCCGGTGGTGGGACGAGGCCGTGGAGCGGATCCGGTCCAGGGACTCCAGCGCGGTGTTGAGGGCCGTGTCGACGCCCAGGGTCAGGTCGAAGCCGTACAGGTCGTTGTCGATGGTGGAGGCGACCCCCGCCACGGGGAAGCCCATGCGGTGCAGCATCAGGTTGCCCGTCTGGGAGCCGCCGCCTCCGATGACCACCAGAGCTTCGATGCCGTGAGCCTGCATCTGCTCGATGGCCCTGCGGCGGCCCTCCTCGGTGCGGAACTCGGGGCAGCGGGCGCTGCCCAGGATGGTGCCGCCGAGCCCGATGATGCCGCCCACGCTGCGCACCGTCATGGGCACGAACCGCCCGGCGATGAGGCCGGCGTACCCCTGCTCCACGCCGTACACTTCCAGGCCCCGGGCGATGCCCACCCGCACCACCGCGCGGATGGCCGCGTTCATGCCGGGAGCGTCGCCCCCGCTGGTGAGGACGGCAATGCGCTTCATCGACGAAGGCCCTCTTCCTTCTGCCGCGTCCCGCCTGGGGCCGCAGGCCACGCCGGGCCGCCCCGCCCCGACCGCCCCGGCCGCGCCCGGCCGGACCGTATGGCCCCGCCGGCGCCCGCACATGCTGTGCCACCGGGAGGTCGAGGCTGCCGTGACCGAGACGGACAGGACCCCACAGCCCAGGCGCTTCAGGGTGCGCCGCCCCCAAGATAATCGAGAGCAGACAGGCACGCAAGGGCCCGCCCCGGGAGGGGCCGGCGCCACCGAGCGCCTCAAGGAGGAGGTGGCCGAGGACCTGGGCCTGGCCGACGACCTGCGGGACCCCGATGAGCTGAGCGTGCGGGAGGCCGGCAAGATCGGCGGCCAGATGGTGCGCCGCCTGGTGCAGGCGGGCAAGGAGAGCCTGGCCCGCCGGGGCAAGGCGGGCCGCCCGCCCGAGGAGAGGCCCTGACGGGCAGCCCGCCCGCCTTCCGTCAGCGGGGCCCCAGGGGGTAGCCGCCCGCGGCCCGCACCGCCGCGGCCACCTGGCGCTGCAGCCCGATGACGGGCAGCACGGGCCGGCGCAGCAGGCCCGTGAGGCGCTCCAGCGCGCCCGCCTCGCCCACCAGGTCCCGCCCTGCCTGCTCCACCTGGCGGGCCGCCTCCTCGATGGCCAGGGCGGCCAGCGCCGCGTGCAGCCCGGCCTCGGCCGCGCCGTCGGCCGCGGCCCGGCGGGCCCGGATCCAGGCGCTCTGGGCGGCGAAGAAGGCGATGACCATGTCGGCCAGCCGCCCCAGCTGCTCCTGCTCCGACTCCAGGGCGGTGCCGTGGCGCTCCACCATCAGCGAGGCGGCGTAGAGCACGGCCTGGCGCAGGCGCCGCATCCAGCCGCCGTCGGGCAGCAGGGCGCCGCCGGCGGCCAGCCACCCCGCCTCCCCGCCGGCCGCCGCCCCGCCCGCCTCCACCGCCTGGCGCGCCTCGGCCATGGCCTGCAGCAGGGGCAGGCCGGCCCGCATGGCGCGGCGCATGAGGGAGTCGGGGATGACCAGGCGGTTGATCTCGTTGGTGCCCTCGAAGATGCGGTTGATGCGGGCGTCGCGGTACATGCGGGAGACGGGGTAGTCGTTCATGAAGCCGTAGCCGCCGTGGATCTGCAGCGCCTCGTCGACGATGTACGAGAGGGCCTCGCTGCCGAAGACCTTGTTGGCCGAGCACTCCACCGCCATCTCGCCCACCGCGGCCGCATGGCCGTCGGCCCGGGCCCGGCGGTCCAGCAGCCCGGCAGTGCGGTAGACCATGCTCTCCAGCGCATACAGCCGCACCGCCATCCGGGCCAGCTTCTCCTGCACCAGCCCGAACTCGGCGATGGCCCGGCCGAACTGCTGGCGCCCCTCGGCGTAGGCCGCCGCCACGGCCATGGCCGCCTTGCCCGACCCCAGCGAGCCCGCCGCCAGCTTGAAGCGCCCCACGTTGAGCACGCCGAAGGCCACCACGTGCCCCCGCCCCACCTCGCCCAGGACGTTGGCCGCCGGCACGTGCACCCGGTCCAGGAAGACGGCCCGGGTGGACGAACCCCGGATCCCCAGCTTGTCCTCCTCGGGCCCCAGGCTCAGCCCCGGCGAGCCCGCCTCCACCAGGAAGGCCGTGAAGCGCTCGCCGCCTACCCGGGCGTAGACCACGAAGAGGTCGGCGAAGCCGGCGTTGGTGATCCACTGCTTCTGGCCCTCCAGCACGTAGCCGCCCTCCACGGGCGTGGCCCGGGTGCGGGAGGCCAGCGCGTCGGACCCCGCCATGGGCTCGGTGAGCGCGTAGGCCGCCACCTTGCGCCCGGCCACCAGGTCCGGCAGGTAGCGGGCCTTCTGCTCCGGCGTGCCGAAGAGGGCCAGGGGCAGGGTGCCGATGCCGGTGTGCGCGCCGAAGGTGACGGCGAAGTCGCCGGAGCGCGCCACCTCCTCGGTGACCGCGGCCCCGAAGACGCTTCCCAGCGCCGAGCCGCCGTAGGCCTCCTCGACCTCGACCCCCAGCAGGCCCAGCTCCCCCGCCCGCCCTAGGAGGGCCCGCAGCGTGGGATAGTCGTGCTCCAGCAGCCGGCTGCCCTGGGCCAGCACCTCCCGCTGCACGAAGTCCCGGGCCACCGCGGCGATGGGCTCCACCTCGGCCCGGGCCTGCTCGGGGGTCACCACCGCCGCCTCGTCCTCAGGCGTGGGATCCGCCACCAGGAAGCCTCCGCTGCGGTGCCAGACGGGCGTCTCCGCCACCGTCGTCGCCCCCTCTCCCCCTCGGACCCGCCTCAGGCCGCCTCGAAGAGCCCTGCGGCGCCCATGCCGCCGCCGACGCACATGGTGACGATGCCGTAGCGGGCCCGCCGGCGGCGCATCTCGTGCAGCAGCGTGGCCGTCAGCTTGGCCCCGGTGGCCCCCAGGGGGTGGCCCAGCGCGATGGCCCCGCCGTTGACGTTGACCCGGGCCGGGTCCAGCTCCAGCTGCCGGATGACGGCCAGGGTCTGGGCGGCGAAGGCTTCGTTGAGCTCCACCAGGTCCACGTCCTGCAGGCGCACCCCCGTGCGCCGCATCAGCCTGGGCACGGCCTCCACCGGCCCGATGCCCATGATCTCGGGGGGCACCCCGGCCACGGCGAAGCCCCGGAAGACGGCCAGCGGCTGCACGCCTAGCGCCTCGGCCCGCCGGGCCGACATGACCACCACCGCGGCGGCCCCGTCGCTCATCTGCGACGAGTTGCCGGCGGTGACGGTGCCGCCCTCCTGGAAGGCAGGCGGCAGCGCCCGCAGGGCCTCCATGGAGGTGTCCCGGCGCACCCCCTCGTCCACCTCGAAGAGCCGGCCGTCCTCCAGGGGCACCGGCACCGTCTCCTCCCGGAAGCGCCCCTGGTCGATGGCGGCCGCCGCCCGCCGGTGGCTCTCCAGGGCGAAGGCGTCCTGGTCCTCCCGGCTGACGCCGAAGCGGCGCGCCACCTCCTCGGCGGTGTGGCCCATGGCCATGTAGACCTCGGGGCGGTGGTCGACGAGGTAGGGGTTGGGCGAGGGCTTGAAGCCCATCATGGGCACCCGGCTCATGCTCTCCACGCCGCCCGCCACGATGACGTCGGCGTGGCCGACCATGATGCGCTCGGCCGCCATGGCCACCGCCTGCAGCCCCGAGGCGCAGAAGCGGTTGACGGTGACGGCCGGCGCCTCCACCGGCAGCCCGGCCCGCAGGGCGGCGATGCGGGCCACGTTCATCCCCTGGTCGGCCTCGGGCATCGCGCAGCCCAGGATCACGTCGTCGATCTCCCGGGGGTCCAGCCCCGGCACCCGGTCTACCGCCGCCCGGATGGCCAGCGCGGCCAGCTCGTCGGCCCGCACGTGCGCCAGCGACCCCTTGCGGGCCTTGCCTACCGGCGTGCGCACCGCCGCCACGATCACCGCGTCCTGCATGCTCCCGCCTCCCCGTCCCTTCTCCGCCCCGCCGTCAGTTGCGCAGGGGCCGGCCTGTGGTCAGCACGTGCTCGATGCGGGCCTGGGTCTTCTCCTGGCCCAGGAGCTTCAGGAAGGCCTCCCGCTCGAGATCCAGCATCTGCCACTCCGTCCGCTCCGTGCCCGCCGGCACCCCGCCCCCGCACAGCACGTGGGCCAGGGTCCGGCCGATGGTCACCTCGTATTCGGTGATCCGGCCGGAGCGCCACCAATCCAGCACGCCCGCCACCAGGGCTGCCTCCACGTCGCGGCCCGGGGCCGCGATGACGGGCGGCGCCGGAGGCAGCCAGCCCGCCTCGTCCATGGCCAGCACCCGCCGGCGGGCCCGGAAGAGCACCGCGTCCCGGTCGGCCACGATCTCGTCGTCGGGCCGCAGGTAGCCCAGGGAGCGGGCCTCGTGGGCGCTGGTGGAGACGGTGGCGCGGGCAATGGTCTCGAACGCCCATGCCACCAGGGGCTGCACGTCGAAGCCGCGGCCCTCCGGCAGGCGCGCCAGGGTGCGCACCAGCATCTCCTTGGTGCCCCCGCCGGCCGGGATGAGTCCCACGCCCGTCTCCACCAGGCCCAGGTAGCTCTCCACCGCGGCCACGGCCGCGGGCGCGTGCAGCACCATCTCGACACCGCCCCCCAGCACCCGGCCGGCCACGGCCACGGCCACGGGCGCCGGCGCGTACTTGAGCGCCATGTTGGCCGCCTGGAAGCGGCGCACCGCCGCCTCCAGCTGCGGCCAGGCCCCCTGGCGGGCGGCCACCAGCAGGTGAAAGAGGTTGGCGCCCAGGGAGAAGTCGGGGCCGTCGCTGAAGACCACCAGCCCCCGGAAGCGCCGGCCCAGCTCGCCCAGGGCCCGCTCCAGGGCCTCGATGAAGGCGTCGTCGATGGCCGCCTTGGGCGCGTGAAACTCCAGGGCGGCCACCTCGTCGCCCAGGTCGAAGAGGGTGGCGCTGGGGCCCGTCCAGACCGCCGCGCCCCGGCCGCGCAGGAGGGCGGCGCTCACGTGTTCGGGGGGCGGGGCTACCGAACGGTAGGTCAACGACGGCACGGCCCCCGCCACCTGCCCGTCGAGGAAGGCCACCGCCCGGCGCTCGCCGTCCTCCCGGTAGAAGGCGCCGTGGCCCTGCTGCAACAGCGCCCGCACCAGGGCCGGCACCTCTATGCCGTCTCGCTCCATCCAGGCGGCCAGGCGCTCCACGCCCAGCCGGTCCCAGATCTCGAAGGGCCCCTGCTCCCAGGAGAAGCCGTGGCGCATGGCGCGGTCCACGTCCGCGACGGTGTAGGCGATCTCGGGCGCCTTGGCAGCGGCGAAGGCCAGGGTGCGCGTCAGCACGGCCCGCGCGAAGGCCGCCGCCTGGTCGTTGCCCTCCAGCAGCGTCTCGAGCCGCCGCTCGGGGGGCGCCGCCATGGCCCGATCCACGGAGGCGAAGCGCACCTCCTGGCGGGGTCGGTAGGTGAGGCTCTCCCAGTCCAGCACCTCGATGGCCCGGCCGCCCTGCCCGTCCGGGGCCGCGCTGCGCCGGTAGAAGCCGCCCCCGCTCTTCTCGCCCAGCAGCCCCCGCCGCACCATGGCCTCCACCACGGGGGGCGGCGTCAGCAGGGCCCGCTCGGCGGGGTCGTCGGTGCGGGAGGCGCCGCTTCGCAGCACGTGCAGGTAGGTGTCGAGGCCCACCAGGTCCAGGGTGCGGAAGGTGGCGCTGCGGGGCCGGCCCATGACCGGGCCCGTCACCAGGTCCACCGCCTCCACCGACAGGCCGAACTCCTGCATGGCCCGGAGCGTCACCTGCAGCGCGTAGACGCCGATGCGGTTGCCGATGAAGTTGGGGGTGTCCCGGGCCAGCACGGGCACCTTGCCCAGGGTGCGCCGAAGCCAGGCGGTGACCGCCTCCACCAGGGCCGGCTCCGTGTCGGCGGTGGGGATCACCTCCACCAGCCGCAGGTAGCGGGGCGGGTTGAAGAAGTGGATGCCCAGGAAGCGCCGGCGGAAGGGCTCCGAGCGGCCCCGCACCTGCTCCGTCACCGACAGTCCCGAGGTGTTGGTGGCGATGACGGCGTCAGGGCCGATCCAGGGCTCCAGCTCCGCCCACAGCGCCTGCTTGGCGGCCAGGTCCTCCACGATGGCCTCGATGACCAGGTCCACGTCCCGAAGCCGGTCCTTGTGGTCCTCCACGTTGCCGGTGCGGATGAGCCGCGCCGCCGCCGGCGTCGTCAGCGGCGCGGGCTTCATCTGGCCCAGCCGGCGCAGCGCCTGGTCCGCCAACCGGTTTCGGTCCGGCGCGGGCGACGCCACGTCCAGGAGCTCGCAGGCGATGCCCAGGCTGGCCATCCAGCCCGCGATCTGGGAACCCATGACGCCCGCGCCGACCACCGCGGCCCGGCGCACCCGCAGCGACCCGGCGCCCGTCCACCCCACCCCAGCCACCTCCGTTCTAGCAATCACAATCATTCGTTGATTCATTCGCCTCCGGCGCCGCGCTCCCCTGCCTCCCGCTGCAACCGCACGCAAGGCGCGGCCGGGCGCATGCTATAATGGCGGGGCTTTGCCGGGGCCACAGGCGGAGGGGGGCGACGGCGGCGTGGAGATCCGGCGGGAGCGGCTTCTGTCGGGGGCCAGCCAGGCCGAGGGCGTGGTGGTGATCATCGACGTCTTCCGGGCCTTCAGCGTCACCGCCTACGCGGCCGCCCTGGGGGCCCGGCCCCTGCTGGCCGTGGCCGACCCCGCCCGCGGCCTGGCGCTGCGGCAGCGGCTGCCCGGCGCCGTCCTCTCCGGCGAATCGGGGGCCTGGCCCCTGCCCGGCTACGACCTGGGCAACTCCCCCAGCGAGCTGCTGCGGGCGGCCGCAGCCGGCCTGAGGCTGGCAGGGCGCCCGCTGGTGCAGCGCACGGGGGCGGGCACCCAGGGCCTGCTCCACAGCCCCCGGGCCCGGGGGCTCTTCGCCGCCTCGCTGGTCAACGCGGTCGCCACGGCCCTGGCCATCCGGCGCGCCCGCCCGGAGCGGGTGACCCTGGTGGCCATGGGGCGGGCCGCCCGGGAGCCCACCGAGGAGGACGAGCTGTGCGCCGAGGCCATCGAGGCCTACCTGCGGGGCGAGCCGTGGCCCGCGGCGCGGCGGCTCGGCGAGCTGTGGGCCACGCCCAGGGTGCAGGGGCTGCTGGCCGGCGAGCTGCCCCCCTTCCCGCCGTCCGACGTGGCCCTGTGCCTGGCCTTCAACCTCTTCGACTTCGCGCTGCGGGCGCGGCGGGCTGGCGACGTGGCCGTCATCCGCCCGGTGCGGGTGCCTGAGGCGCGCCTCTACCCCGCGCTGACCGGCCCGCCGGGCGCGCCCGGCGCCGGCGGGCCCTGAGTCGCCGGGAGGGGATCAGGCCCCCTCCAGCAGCCGGCGGGCGGCCTCCACCACTCGCTCCACGGTGAGCCCCACCGCGGCGGCCGCCTGCGCGGCGGGCGCACTCTCGCCGAACCGATCGACGCCCACCAGGGCCGAGCGCTCCCCCACCAGCCAGCCCCACCCCGAGCCCACGCCGGCCTCCACCACCACGCAGGGCCGGGGGTGGGCCAGCAGGCGCCGGCGCGCCTCGGCCGGCATGGCGGCGAAGCGCTCCCGGCACGGCACCGAGACCACCCGCACCCGCACGCCGTCGGCCCGCAGGCGCCCGGCGGCCTCCGCCGCCAGCGCCACCTCGCTGCCCGTGGCCACCAGCACCAGGTCCACGGGCTCCTCCAGCCCCTGCACCACGTAGGCGCCGGCCCGCACCCCCCGGCGGCGCCGCTCCACGGCGTCGGGCCCCTCCACGGGCACGGGGGGCACGTTCTGGCGGGTCAGCACCAGGGCCGACGGGCCGTCTCGCCGCTCCAGGGCCGCCAGCCACGCCAGCGCCGTCTCGGCCCCGTCGGCGGGCCGCCAGACCTCCAGCCCGGGGATGGCCCGCAGGGCCTCCAGGTGCTCCACCGGCTGGTGGGTGGGGCCGTCCTCCCCCACGTAGACCGAGTCGTGGGTGAAGACGTAGAGCACGGGCAGGCCCATCATGGCCGCC
>DATCKV010000074.1:0-13044 GCA_036564285.1 Limnochordales bacterium | reverse complement strand
GCCCGGCGGCAGCGCGTCGGGGTCCTCCGCCGGCGCGCCCGCCAGCTCCGCCAGCCGCTCGCGGGCCTGCTGCCAGCGGTCCCGGGCCGTCTGGTGGGCCCGCTCGGCCCGCATCCAGGCCGACGTGTGCAGCTCGACGGTCCGCTCCAGATGGGCGAGGCGGTGGCGCACGGCCTCCAGCTCCCGGCCGGCCGCCTCCAGGCGAGCCGCCAGCTCCTGGCGGGCCGCCTCCTGCCGCGCCGCCTCCTGCTCCGCCTGCTCCAGGCCGGCGGCCAGGAGCGCGGCCTGCTGGCGGGCAGCCTCCATCTCCTGCCGGGCCGCCTCGGCCTCGGCGGACGCCGCCTGCATCTCCTGCTGCACGGCCGCCAGCTCCCGCTGAGCCTGCTCCAGCCTCGACGCCACCACCTGCCGGTCGGCCCGCCGCGCCTCCAGCTGCGAGAGGGCCTCCATCACCTGCCGGTCCAGCTCCCGCCGGCTCTGGCGCAGCTGCTCGAGCCTGGCCGTCAGCTCCTCGACCGCCTCCCGCCAGCGCTGCTCCTCGGCCTGCTGCGACTCGAGCTGGGCCTGCAGCGCCTGCTCCCGGGCCCCGGCCTCGGCCGCCGCCTGCTCCAGGCGCCGCCGTTCGGCCTCCAGCACCGACACTTCGCGCCCGATTCGGGCCAGTTCGTCCGCCAGGGGCTCCTGCCGGGCTGCGGCTGCCGCTCGCCGGGCCTCCAGCTCCCGCAGCGAAGCCTCCAACTGCGCGGCCTCTGCCGCCAGCTGGCCCAGCTCCTGCCGGCGCCGGGCCAGCTCGTCATGGAGGCGCTGCCGGCGCCGGTCGGATTCCTCCAGCCGCCGGGATAGGACCTCGATCTGCCGGGTGCGGGCCAGGATCTCGGCCCGGGAGGCCTCCCGGTAGCCGCCGCTGACCGTTCCGCCCGGCACCACCACCTCGCCCTGCAGGGTCACCACCCGGGCCAGCTCCGGCACGCGCCGGCCCGCCTCGATGGCCTGCGCCAGGCTCTCCGTGACGGCCACGCGGCCGGCGGCGTAGGCCAGGGCCGGCCGCAGCGCCTCCTCGACCGCGAGCAGCTCCGAAGCCACCCCCACCAGCCCCGGCAGCTGCTCCAGGGTCCGCCGCGCGCCGGGCGGCAGGGGCCTGGGCCGAAGGTAGTCCAGGGGCAGGAAGGTGACCCATCCCCGCCGGCGGGCCCGCAGGTACTCGATGGCCTGGCGGGCCGCGTCGGCCGTCTCCACCACCACCGCCTCCAGGAAGGCGCCCAGCGCGGCCGCGGCCGCCTCCTCCAGGCCCTCGGGCACCCGCACCAGCTGGGCCAGAGGCCCCCGCACCTGCGCCCGCCACGGGGCGTCGGCCTCCATCACCGCCCGCACGCCCCGGGAGAAGCCCTCCATCTCCTCCTGGGCCTGCCGCAGCACCCGCAGGCTCTGCTGCAGACGCCCGGCCTCGCCCTCGACCTCCCGGAGGGCCGACTCCAGCCGCTCCACCTCCTGGCGCGCCGCCTGCCCCTGCTCCACCAGCGACTGGCGCTCGGCCGCCAGGCGGCGGGCCTCCCCCTCCAGGCCCTCCAGCTCGGCCCGCAGCTCGCCGGCGCGGCGCTCCAGCTGCTGGCGGCGCTGAGCCGCCTCGGCCAGCTGCTGCTCCAGGCGCTCCTGATCCCGGCGGTGGGCCTGGCGCTGGCGGGCCGCCTCCAGCAGCTCGTTGCGGGCCCGGGCCACCTGCTCCAGGGCCTCCAGCAGGCGGGAGCGGCGCGCCTCCAGGTCCCGCTCCGCCTCGGCCAGCCCCGCGGTGGCCGTCTCCAGGCGCTGGCTCAGCGATCGGTGCTGCGCCTCGGCCTCCAGGAAGGCGGCTTCGGCCCCGGCCCGCTGCCCGGCCAGGTCCTCCACCCGCCGGCGCAGCTCCTCGGCCTGGCGCTCCAGGCTCTCCAGGCGCCGCCGGGCCCGCTCCAGTCGCCCGGCCGCCTCGAACTCCCGGTCCCGGGCCCGCTCCATGTCATGGCGCCGCTGGAGCAGCTCCCGCCGGCGCTGCTCCAGCTCCGAGGCGACCGCGGCCAGCCGGTCGCCCATCTCCTGATGGGCCCCCAGCAGCTCCGCCATCTGCTGGCGGGCCTGCTCCAGGGCGGCGCGGGCCGCCTCCAGCTGGGCGCCGGCCTGCCGGGCCTGGGCCTCGGCCTCCTGCCAGGCGGCCCGGGCAGCCCGCGCCTCCCGCCGGGCCAGCTCCAGGTCCACCTCCCGGCGCGCCGCGAGCAGCTCCCGGGCCCTGCGGGCCCGCGCCGCCTGCCGCTCCAGGAACGCCACGTGCCGGGCCGCCTCGCCCAGCGCCGCCTCGGCCCGCTCCAGCGCCCGGGCCGCCCGCTCCCGGCTGGCCCGCGCAGCGGCCGCCATCTGGCGAAAGCGCGCCACGCCCGCCACCTCGTCGATGGCGGCCCGGCGCTCCTCGCCGCTGCCCACCACCCACACGTCCGCGCTGCCCTGGGGCACCAGGGCGTGGGAGCGGGCGCCGAAGTTGGCCCGGGAGAGCAGGTCGTGGATGTCCCGCAGCCGGCACGGGGCGCCGTTGATGGCGAAGAAGCTCTGACCCGAACGGTAGGTGCGCCGGACGATCTCCACTTCCCGGAAGGGCAGCGCGAGATCGCCCCGGTCGTCGTCGAAGGTGAGCACCACCTCGGCCATGCCCACCGGGCGCACCGCCCGGGTGCCGCCGAAGATGATGTCCTCGATGCGACCGCCTCTCAAGGAGCGGACGCTGGGCTCCCCCAGCGCCCACCGGATGGCGTCCAGGAGGTTGCTCTTCCCGCAGCCGTTGGGGCCGACGACGGCGTTGAGGCCCCGATCCAGCTCGACACTGACCCGCCGACCGAACGACTTAAACCCGTAGATCTCGAGCCGCTTCAGGTACACCGCTGGCCAACCGACCGACCTCCGGGGGCTTCAACGCGGCTCCACGATGAAGCGGATGGCGGTGCGCTCCTCTCCGTCGATCTCGATCTCGGTGAAGGCCGGGATGCAGACCAGGTCGATGCCGTTGGGGGCGACGAAGCCGCGGGTGATGGCGATGGCCTTGACGGCCTGGTTGACGGCGCCGGCTCCCACCGCCTGGACCTCGGCCGACCCCTTCTCGCGCAGCACGGCGGCCAGCGCCCCGGCCACCGACTTGGGCTTGGAATTGGCCGAAACCTTCAGGACGTCCATGCCCCAACGCCTCCTTCATAGCAGGGCCCGGCGGTACCGCGGTCGTCTACGGCTCGAAGGACGTCGAATACCACGCAGCCCGGTTGCCAGTGCTACCTATATTCCGCCGCCCGGTCCATTCTCCTCCCCGGGCTCCCGCCGCTCGCAACCGGATGCGAGGCGCACCAGCGCCTCCCGGGCCGCTGCCTCCTCCGCCCGACGGCGGCTGGAGCCCTCGGCCACCACCACCAGGTCAGGCGGGCAGCGCAGCTCCACCTTGAAGCGCCGGGCATGGGGCGGTCCCTCCGCCTGCACCACCCGGTAGTGGGGCGCCGCCCGGCCGTGCTGCGCCAGCCACTCCTGCAGCGCCCCCTTGGGGTTGGCCTCGGCCGCCGGCCGCAGGTCCTGGGCCATCTGCGGCAGCAGCCCCTCCACCGCGGCGCGGGCCGCCTCCCATCCCCCGTCGGCGAAGATGGCCCCCACCACCGCCTCGAAGGCCGCGGCCAGCAGGCGCTCCTGGCGGCGGGCTCCCTGCAGCTCGGCGCCCCGGCCCAGCCGGATCCGGCCGGCCAGCCCCGTGCGCCGGGCCATCTCGGCCAGGGTGGAGCGCCGCACCAGCTGGGCCCGCAGGGCCGTCAGCTCCCCCTCGGGCTTGTCGGCCGCGTACTCCCTGAAGAGCCACCAGCTGACGACGAGGCCCACCACTGCGTCGCCCAAGAACTCCAGGCGCTCGTTGTGGCCGCTGCCCGCCGCCGCCGGCTCCTCGGCCAGCGCGGAGGGGTGGGTGAGGGCCTGCTCCAGCCACCGCGGGTCGCGGAAGCGGTAGCCCAGGGCCGTCTCCGGATCCTGCCGGACCGGCCCGCCCGCGCCCTCCAACGCCCCTCAGGCGCCCTCCTCGTAGCGGCGGAAGACCAGCACCGCGTTGTGGCCGCCGAAGCCGAAGGAGTTGGAGAGGGCCACGTCCACCCGCGCCGGTCGGGCCCGGTTGGGGACGTAGTCGAGGTCGCAGCGGGGGTCCGGGTGCTCCAGGTTGATGGTGGGCGGGATCACGCCGCGCTCGATGGTCAGCACCGAGGCGATGGCCTCCACGCCCCCCGCCGCCCCCAGCAGGTGGCCCGTCATGGACTTGGTGGAGCTGATGGGGATCCGCCACGCGTGCTCCCCGAAGACCTGCTTGATGGCCACCGTCTCGTACCAGTCGTTGTACTCGGTGGAGGTGCCGTGCGCGTTGATGTAGCCCACGGCCTCGGGCTCCAGGCCCGCATCCTGCAGCGCCGCCTGCATGGCCCGAGCGGCTCCCCGCCCCTCAGGGGCCGGCTGGGTGATGTGGAAGGCGTCGGCCGTGGCCCCGTAGCCCACGATCTCCGCGTGGATCCGCGCCCCCCGGGCCCGGGCGTGCTCCAGCGACTCCAGCACCAGGATGCCGGCCCCCTCGCCCATGACGAAGCCGTCCCGATCCCGGTCGAAGGGCCGGCTGGCCCGGGGCGGGTCGTCGTTGCGGGTCGACAGGCTCCTGGCCGCGGCGAAGGCGGCGATGGCGAAGGGGGTGATGGCCGCCTCCGCGCCCCCCGCCAGCATCACGTCGGCATCGCCCCGCTGCACGATCCGGAAGGCGTCGCCGATGGCGTCGGCGCCCGAGGCGCAGGCCGACACCGTGCAGCGGTTGGGGCCCCGCAGCCCGAAGCGGATGGAGACCAGGCCGGCGGCCATGTTGGGGATCATCATGGGCACGGTGAACGGGCTGACGCGCCCGGGTCCCCGCTCCAGCAGGGTGCGGTGGCCGCTCTCCCAGGTGTCCATCCCGCCGATGCCGCTGCCGATGACGGCCCCCGCCCGGTCTCCCAGCGGCACCCGGTCCTCCAGGCCCGCGTCCTGGATGGCCATCAGGGAGGCGGCCAGGGCGAACTGCGCGAAGCGGTCGGTGCGCCGCGCCTCCTTGCGGTCCATGAAGCGCTCCGGGTCGAAGTCGCGCACTTCGGCGGCGATGCGGCAGTCCAGCCCCGAGGCATCGAAGCGGGTGATGGGCCCCACCCCCGGCCGCCCCTCGACCAGCGCCGACCAGAACGCATCGAGCCCGATGCCGACGGGCGACACCACGCCCATGCCCGTCACCACGACCCGACGGCGAAGCTCTGGCACGTTGGCCCCCCTCTTGCGGTCCGGTGGCCCGAAGCGGGCCCGATGCGCGCTACTCCTGGCGCGACTGGATGTAGCGAACCGCGTCCCCCACCGTGACGATCTTCTCGGCGTCTTCGTCGGGGATCTCCATGCCGAAGGCTTCCTCGAACGCCATGATGAGCTCCACGATGTCCAGCGAGTCGGCGCCCAGATCGTCCACGAAGGAGGACTCGGGGGTCACCTCCGACTCGTCGACGCTCAGCTGCTCGACGATGATGGACTTCACCTTCTCGAAGACGTTGTTGTCCATGGCCTCGCTCGGCGCTCCCTTCCCGATCGGATGCTCGGCTCGATCCGCTCCGTCTGCCTCTCCCGTGCTACCCGGCCATCGTCAGCCCCCCGTCTATCACCAGGACGTGCCCCGTGATGTACGAGGCATCGTCGGAGGCCAGGAAGGCGACCGCGGACGCCACCTCCTCGGGCCGGCCCAGGCGGCCCATGGGGATCTGGGCGCTGAGGGCCTGCTGGCGCGGGGTAGGCTCGGCGGTCATCTCGGTCGCGATGAAGCCGGGGGCCACCACGTTGACGGTGATGTTGCGGCTGGCCACCTCCCGGGCCAGGCTCCGGGAGAAGCCGATGATGGCGGCCTTGGAGGCGGCGTAGTTGCACTGCCCCGGGTTGCCCACCAGCCCCGCCACCGAGGAGACGTTGACGATGCGCCCGTAACGCTGACGCAGCATGGGCCGCAGGGCGGCGCGGCTCATGCGGAAGACGCTCTCGAGGTTGGTGGCCATGACCTGCTGCCACTCCTCGTCGCTCATCCGCACCAGCAGCCCATCCCGGGTGATGCCGGCGTTGTTGACGAGGATCTCCAGCGCGCCGAACCGCTGGAGCGTGGCCGCCACCAGCCGCTCGGCGGTCTCGGGCAGGGAGACGTCGCCCTCCCAGCCCACCACCTCCGCGCCGGTCTCGGCGGCGATGCGCCGGGCCGCCTCCTCTGCCTGGTCGGCCCGTCGGCTGCACACCGCGACCCGCGCTCCCTCCCTGGCCAGCCGGTGCGCGATGGCGTAGCCGATGCCCCGGCTGCCGCCCGTCACCAGGGCAGCCCGGCCAGACAGCGTCATATTAGCCCATCCCCTTTCAGCCGTGCAAGGGACGCCTCCAGCGAGGCGGGGTCCTGCACGTTGAGGGCCACCGCGCCGGGAAGCGTGCGCCGCACGGTCCCCGACAGCACCCGCCCCGGCCCCAGCTCCACGAAGTGGGTGACCCCCATGGCGGCCATGGTGCGCAGCGACTCGGCCCAGCGCACGGGGGAGACCAGCTGGGCCTCCAGCGCGGGCCCGATGGCATCGGCGCGCTCAGGGTAAGGGCGGGCGTCGACGTTGGCGATGACGGGCCAGGCCGGCGCCTGCCAGCGCACCTCCCGCAGCGCCTCCCGCAAGCGCCTCGCCGCCCCCGCCATCAGGGGGGAGTGGAAGGGCCCGCTCACCGCCAGGTCGGCCCAGCGCCCGCCGGCTCGCTGCACCCGGGCCCGCACCGCTCCCAGCGCCGCCGTGCGCCCCGAGACCACCACCTGCCCCGGGGCGTTGAAGTTGGCCGCCACCACCGCCGCCTCGTCGCCCAGCTCCCGGGCCACCTCCCGGCAGATGGCCACCACCTGCTCATCCTCCAGCCCCAGGACGGCCCCCATGCCCCCTTCCCCCGCCGGGAGGGCCTCGGCCATGGCCTGGCCCCGGGCCCGCACCAGCGCCACGCCCTCCTCAAGGCCCAGCGCGCCGGCGGCCACCAGGGCCGAGTATTCCCCCAGCGAGTGCCCGGCGCCCGCCGCCGGCCCCGCCGGGCCCACCCGCCTGCGCCACACCTCCCACGTGGCCACGCAGACGGCCAGCAGCGCCGGCTGCGTGTACGCCGTCTGGCGGAGCTGCGCCTCCGGACCCTGCTCGATGAGCCGCAGCAGCCCCGGCACGACCCGATCGGCCCGGCGCAGCACCTCCGCCGCCTCGGGGAAGGCCTCGGCCAGGGCCATCCCCATGCCCACCGCCTGGGAGCCCTGCCCGGGGAAGAGCACCGCGTAGGCGCCCGTCGACTGCGCCTCGTTCACGGCCGCCCACCCCAGCGCAGCACCGTGGCAGCCCAGGTGAGCCCCCCGCCGAAGGCCACCATCAGCAGCACGTCGCCGTCGGCCACCCGCCCGGCGCGCACCGTCTCGTCCAGGGCCAGGCCGATGGAGGCGGAGGAGGTGTTGCCGTAGCGGTCGATGTTGACCACCACCCGCTCCTCGGGCATGCCCAGGCGCCGGGCCGCCGCCTCGATGATGCGGATGTTGGCCTGGTGGGGGATGAGGTAGCGCACCTGCTCCACGCCCAGGCCGGCCTGGCGCAGCACGGCCTCGGCGGCGTCGCCCATGGTGCGCACCGCGATCTTGAAGACCTCGTTGCCCGACATCTTGATGTAGTGCAGGCGTTCGGCCACCGTCCTCTCCGAGGCCGGCCGCCGGGAGCCCCCCGCGGGCAGGTAGAGCAGGTGGCCCAGGCTGCCGTCGGAGCCCAGCTGGCTGGCCAGGATGCCGTACCCCTCCCGCACGGGCCCCAGCACCACCGCCCCCGCCCCGTCGCCGAAGAGCACGCAGGTGGAGCGGTCCGTGTAGTCGGTGATCTTGCTCAGGCAGTCCGCGCCGATGACCAGGGCGCGCCGGGCCCGCCCCGCGTGCACCGCGGAGGCGGCCACGTCCATCGCGTACAAGAACCCCGAGCAGGCCGCCGCCAGGTCGAAGGCCGCCGCGCCCTTCAGCCCCAGCCGATCCTGCACCAGGTTGGCCGTGGATGGGAAGGCCATGTCGGGGGTGACGGTGGCCACCACCACCAGGTCCACCTCGTCGGGCCCCACCCCCGCCGCCTCCATGGCCCGCCGGGCCGCCTCCACCGCCAGGTCCGAGGTGGCGGTGGCCTCGCCGCAGATGCGGCGCTCCCGGATCCCGGTGCGGGTGCGGATCCACTCGTCGCTGGTCTCCACCATCCGCTCCAGGTCGAAGTTGGTCAGGACCCGCTCGGGCACCGCCGAGCCGGTCCCCCAGATGCCCACCCTAAGGCCGCTGCCCGACGCCATCGGCTCGCTCCCCTCTCCCCAGCTCCGCCACCGCGGCCTGCAGGGCGGGCACCAGCCCTTCCCGCACGCCCCGGGCCGCCAGGCGCACGGCGCTCTCCATGGCCCGCTCGTCCGAACGCCCGTGCGCCACCACCACAACCCCCCGTACGCCCACCAGGAAGGCCCCGCCGTGGGAGCGGTAGTCCAGCCGCTCCCGCAGCCCGCTCAGGGCCGGGCGCAGCAGCAGCCCGCCCAGCCGCCCCGCCGGGCTGGCCAGGGCCGCCCGGCGGATCTGCTGGAGCAGGGCCGAGGCGAAGCCCTCCATGGACTTGAGCAGCACGTTGCCCACGAAGCCGTCGCACACCGCGACGTCGCACGCCCCGGCGAAGAGGTCCTTGCCCTCCACGTTGCCCACGAAGCCCTCCACCCGCTCCGCCATGAGCCGGTGGGCCTCCTGGGCCGCTTCGTTGCCCTTGGTGGGCTCTTCCCCGATGTTGAGCAGCCCCACCCGGGGCCGGGCGACGCCCAGCAGCACCCGGGCGAAGGCGCTTCCCAGAAGGCCGAACTGCAGCAGGTGGCCGGGTCGGCAGTCGACGTTGGCCCCCGCGTCGATGAGCACCAGGGGCCCCTCGAAAAGCGGCAGCACCACGGCCAGAGCCGGGCGCTCCACCCCGGGCAGGCGGCCCACGTGCAGCAGCGACGCGGCCAGCACCGCCCCCGTGTTGCCGGCCGAGACCAGCGCGTCGGCCCGGCCCTCCCGCAGCAGCCGGGCCGCCACCACCAGCGAGGCCCCGGGCTTGCGGCGCACCGCCTCCACGGGGTGCTCGTCCATGGCGATCCGGTCCGGGGCGTCCACGATCTCCACGCCTCCGGCCGGCGCCGCCCCGGGGCCCGCCCGGGCCAGGAGCGGGGCCACCTCCTCCTTGCGCCCCACCAGCAGCAGGGGCATCCCGGGGATGTCCCCGGCCCGCAGGGCCCCCCGCACGGGAGCCTCAGGGGCGTGGTCGCCACCCATGGCATCGACGGCGATGGCCATGCGCGCTCAGCCCTTCTCCCCAGCGGGCGCCGGCCCGAGCCGCTCCGGGGGGACGGCCGCCACCACGAACAGACCCCGGAACACCTCGTCGGAGCCGCAGCGGCTGGTGACATCCACCAGATGGGTGTTGGAGCGGGAGCGGGTCAGCTCGGCCCGGGCCAGCACCGCCTCCCCCACCCGCACCGGCCGCACGAAGCGCACCCGGGCCGAGCCGGTCACCACCACGTCGGCGTCGATGAGGGCCACGGCCAGGGAGTTGGCCTGGGCGAAGAGGTAGTGGCCCCGCACGATGCCGGTGCGGGTGAAGGCCATCTCCGGGCCGGTGCGCAGCAGGGAGAGCCCCCACCGGCCCAGGCGCAGCTCCACCAGCTCGCCGATGACCTCGCTGGCGAAGAGGGACCGGGGCTGGGTCACCCGCTCCTCCGCCAGCCGGCGGGTGCGCTCCCGCATCTCGGGGATGCCCAGGCGCAGCCGGTCCAGGCGCACCGTAGGCACGCTCACCCCCAGCCGGCGGGCCAGCTCCCGGTCCGTGAGGAAGGGCTCCCGGTGCAGCAGCTCTCGCAGCCGCTCCAGGCGCTTCTCTATGACCTCATTTGATGACCTGCTCATAAAAAAGGCCCCAAGAAGAGCCCTCGCCGCCCGCGGGCGAGGGCCCCCGTCTCTGGGCTTCGGCCGGGCACCGCCGCCGCGCCGGCCCGGGAGGCCCTCAGGCCTCCTCCACCGGCGTCAGGTACTGGCGCCCGTCGTAGGTGCCGCAGTACGGGCAGACGTGGTGGGGCAGCCGCGGCCGGTGGCAGCGGGGGCACTCCGACAGGTTGGGCGCCTCCAGGCGCCAGTGCGAACGGCGCGTCCGGGTGCGAGCCTTGGAGAAGCGCCGTTTGGGGTTGGCCACGGTCGTCGGTCTCCTCTCACCCTCGATGCTCGTGCCCGTCTCGCAGCAGCGCCGCCAGGGGCGCCCAGCGGGCGTCTGTCTCCTGGACGGTGCAGCCGCACGGGCCCTGGTTGAGGTCGTGCCCGCAGCGGGGGCACAGCCCCTTGCAGTCCTCCCGGCAGACCTGCTTCATGGGCAGGGCCAGCTGCAGCGTCTCCCGGATGGCGTCGGTCAGGTCCAGCACGTCGCCGGTGTACCAGTTGGCCACGTCGTCCCCTTCCGGCTGCGTGCCCCGGAGCCGCTCCGGGTAGTACATCTCCTCCATCTCCGGCTCGAGCACGTAGCGGAACGGGGCCAGACATCGGGTGCACTGGGACTCGCACTCGCAGCGCAACCGGGCCTTGACCAGGAACCCCTTGCCTACGTTGGTGACGCTCCCCGAGACCTCCACCGGGCCGCACGTCACCGGGCCGCCGGCTGCCTCCAGCGGGGGCGCCGGGCTGACCCCCTGCACCGGGAGCTGCGCGCCGCGCTGCTCCCGGATGGCGTGGATGTTGATCTGCACGGCAGTGGCGCCACCTCGCCCATTATAGTGGGGCCCCCAGGGCCCGTCAAGAAAAGGCTCCCACCCCCGCCCGTATACATCCCCCTGAAGGCCTCCCACGGGGAAGGGGTCCCGTCCGCGGCCATGCCCTGGAAGCGCCCCGCCCGCCTGCACCCGCAGGCCGCCACCTATCTCATCGGCGCGGCCCTGGGGCTCTTCGCGGTCCTGGTGGTCGCGGCGGCGAAGGACGCCTTCGAGGCCAGCCTCTTCGGGCTTCGCCTCTGGTTCGACGCGGTCCTGCCAGCGCTGCTGCCCTTCTTCGTGCTGTCGGAGGTGATGCGGGCGTACGGCGTCATTCACTTCGCGGGGGTGCTGCTGGAGCCGCTGATGCGCCCCCTCTTCAACATCCCCGGGGCCGGCGGCTTCGCCTTCGCCATGGGCCTGGTGAGCGGCTACCCCCTGGGGGCCATCATCACCGCCCGCCTCTGCCGCGAGCGTCTGCTCAACGCCGTGGAGGGGGAGCGCCTGGTCTCCCTGGCCAACACCGCCGATCCCCTCTTCATGGCCGGCGTGGTGGCCGCGGGCTTCTTCCGGATCCCTGAAGCCGGGGGGGTGCTGACCGTGGCGCACTACGCGTCGGTGCTGATGGTGGGCTGGATCGGCGCCTGGCACGAGCGCGCCGCGCCCGCCACGCCTCCCCTGGAGGCGCGCGCTTCCGAGCCGCTGTGGCGGCGGGCTGCCTTGGCCATGGTCAAGGCCCGCCAGGCCGACGGCCGCCCCTTCGGCCAGGTGCTGGGCGACGCCCTCAAGGACGCCATGGCCAGCATGCTCCTGGTGGGCGGCACCATCATGCTCTTCTCCGTGCTGCTGCGGGTGCTGGAACAGCTGGGGGTCGTCCCTGCCCTGGGGCGGCTGGCCGGCGCAGCCCTGGCCCTGGTGGGGCTGCATCCGGCCCTGGCCGAGGCGGCGGTGCGCGGCCTGTTCGAGATCACCAACGGCACCCAGGCCGCCTCCCAGGCCGCGGCCCCCCTGCCGGGCCGCCTGGCGGTGGCCAGCTTCGTCATCGGCTGGTCCGGCGTCTCGGTGCATGCCCAGGTGGCGGCGGTCACGGAGAAGACGGGCATCCGGATGGGGCCCTACGTGCGGGCGCGCCTGCTGCACGGGCTGCTGGCCGCGCTCACCACCCTGGCCCTGCTCGCTCTGGGCCTGGGCCCCCACCTGCCGGCCCTCGCGCCAGCGTGGCCCCAGCGGCCGGGCGGCGCCTGGTCGCTGGCCGTCCTGGCCTGGCGGGCTCGGGTCGGGCTGCTGCTGGCTGGACTCACCCTGGCCGGGCTGGCCGCCGGCTCCGCCGTGCGGGGCGCCGTGCGCCTGGCGAGGCTAACGTGGGGCGCCCGCCGCTAAGGCTGCGCCCCCTCCGGCTCCGCCCCGGCCGCCGCCTGGGGCTGCCCGGCGTCAGCCGCGCCCGCCTCCTCCAGGCGGCGGGCCAGCTCCTCCCGGCCCCGCTGCACCTGCTGCAGGTGCCGCTCGATCTCGGCCAGGGTCTTCTCCAGGGCCTGCTGCACCATCAGGAGCACCGAGTCGGCGTACTCGTTGGCGCCAGACTCCAGCTCCGCCGCCCGCCGGCGGTAGCTCTCCAGGAGCCGCTCCCCCTCCTGCCGGGCCTGGCGCAGCACCTCGCTTTCCCGCACCAGCCGCGCCGCGTACTCCTCCGCCTGGAGGACGATGCGCTCCGCCTCGGCCTGGCCCTCCTGCACGATGGCCTCCCGGCGGGCCAGCACCTCCGCCGCCTGGCGCAGCTCCTCGGGCAGGGCCCGCCGGATGCGGTCAATGAGGGCCAGGGCCTCGTCGGCCCGGATGACGGCCCGCCCGCCCAGCGGCAGCGTGGGCGCCGAGTTGATCAGCTGCTCCAGCCGCTCCAGCAGCAGCTCCACGGTGACGGCCCGGGCGGCCGCGCCGCTCCCCGGCGCCGGCGAAGAGGGAGAGGAGGGAGGGACGTCGGTGGCACTCATCGTGAAGCCTCGCCGCCTTCTGGTCTTTGCGGGAGCCCGGGAGCCGGGCCCGCAGGGCCGCTGCTGCCCGTCAGGGCCCGGGCGAACCGGGCCCGCAGCCGCTCCGCCACGCCCGGAGGCACCCAGCGGCTGACGTCGCCGCCGAAGGAGGCCACCTCCTTGACGAGGCTGGAGCTGACGAACGCGTACTCGCTGGAGGTCATGATGAAGACGG
>DATCKV010000073.1:0-3230 GCA_036564285.1 Limnochordales bacterium | reverse complement strand
GGGCAGGGGGGTGCCGTAGCGGTCCATCACGTCCGCGCCGGCCTCCACCACCTCCCACTCGATCTCGACGCCGGTGGCGTCGATGACCCGCCGCGCCGCCTCGGCCAGCTCGGGCCCGGTGCCGTCGCCCGGGATCAGGGTTACGGTGTGTTTCAATGGTGCCAAACCTCCTCTTCCCCGGATGGGACAATACCGTATCGAGATTAGATCTCGTAGGCCCGAATGCCTTCCCGGAAGGGCACGGCGGGCACCGAGAAGTGCCGGTAGAAAAGGCGGGTGTCGCCCGTGCTGCCCCGCACCAGCAGGGCCAGCTGCTGCGAGGTGAGGGGGAAGCCCGGTACCCCCTCCAGCGCCCGGGTCGCCGCCCGCACCAGGCTCAGCGGCACCGGCACCAGGCGCAGGCGCACCCCGATACGCTGCGCGAGGGCCTGCAGCAGCTCCCGGTAGGTGAGCACGTCGGCTCCCCCCACCTCGTACACCCGCGCCCCGCCCTCCGCCCCGCCGGGATCCGGCGGCGCCGCCACCGCCTGGGCTACGGCCTCGGCCACCACCCAGACCGGCACGGGCTGAAGGGGGAAGGAGCCGTCGCCGAAGAGGGGGAAAAGGGGCAGGCGGCGCATCAGCCGCGCCAGCAGCCCCACGAAGCCGTCGCCGGGCCCGTAGATGACCGAGGGCCGGAAGATGACGGCATCGGGGAAGCCCGCCTCCCGCACCGCGACCTCGGCCAGGCCCTTGGTGCGGGGGTACGGCAGGGGATCGTCCGGGTCGGCCCCCAGGGCGCTCATCAGGACGAACCGCTCGATCCCCGCCGTCCGGGCCGCGGCCACCACCCGCCGGGTGCCCTCCACCACCACCCGGTGGAAGGTGACGCCCCGGGCGGGGCGTTCCCGGATGATGCCCACCAGGTGCACCACGGCCTGGGCGCCCGCCACCAGTTCCGACAGGGCTCCCGTCTGCTCCAGGTCCCCATCGACGACCCGACCGCCCGCACGCGCCACCTCGGCCACGGTGCGATTGGCCTCCCGGGGCCGGCGGCGATCCCGCCCGGGCCGCCGCAGCATGGCTACCGTCAGGCCCCGCCGGAGCAGCGCGGCCACCACGGCGCGCCCGACGAAGCCCGTCCCTCCCGTGACGGCCACCGTGCGGACCTCCGTACCCATCCCCCCTCCAGGAGCCGGCCGCCGCGCCGGCGTCGCCGAGGAACTGACGCGGGTGCGGCGAAAGATTCGAGCCGCGCCCGCTCAACCCTGCACCGCACGACGGGAGGCAGCCCGAGCATGGTCGGCACCCTGGTCAACGCGGCAGCCGTCGTCGCCGGCAGCACGCTGGGCATGATCCTGCGCCGGCGGGCCTCCTCCGCCGCCACCGACACCGTCATGCAGGGGCTGGGCCTGGTGACCCTCTTCATCGGGGCCCAGATGGCCTTCGAGGCCATGGTGGCCGGGCATCCCACCGCTCCGCTGCTGCCGGTGCTGGTCAGCATGGCCCTGGGCGCGTATGCGGGCGAGCGCTGGGGCATCGAGGCGGGCCTGGCGCGGCTGGGCGAGCGGGCTCGACAGGCGGTGGAGCGGCGCTTCGGGCGGCAGGACGGCGAGTTCGCCCGGGCATTCGTGGCCTCCAGCCTGCTGTTCGTGGTCGGCCCCATGACCGTGGTGGGAAGCCTGGCCGACGGCATGTCGGGCGACGCCCGCATCCTGCTGACCAAGTCGGTCATGGACGGCATCGCCTCGGTGGCCTTCGCCTCGGCCCTGGGGCCCGGCGTCTTCCTCTCGGCGGGCACCGTGCTGGTCTACCAGGGAGCCCTGACCCTGGCGGGAGCCCTCATGGGCCGGGCCTTCGACCCGCTGACGCTGGCCTCCTTGGACGCGGCGGGAGGCCTGCTGATCCTGGCCATCGGCCTCAACATGGTGGGCGCCACCCGGCTGCCCACGGGCAACCTGCTGCCCGCCCTGGCCTTCTCGCCCCTGCTGGCCTGGGCCTGGAGCCACCTGAGCCTGCCGTGAGGCGCCCCCGCCCGCCCTTCGTCAGCCGGCCATCAGCCAGGCCATCCGGGCCAGGGCCAGCAGCGGTTGGGGCCACACCCCCAGCACCACCAGGCCCAGCGCGCCTGCCACCGCGGCCGCCCCCAGCAGCCGCCGGCGCGCGGACGGCACCGCAGGCGGCCGGACCGGCTCCGCCTCCGGCGCCGTCGTCCGTACGGCCCGCTCCACCAGCTTCAGGTAGGGATAGGCCAGGATGGCCGTGGAGGCCACCAGGAAGAAGGCCAGCCACTGGGCCCCCTCCCGCACCGCGGCACCCACCAGCAGCACCTTGCCCACGAAGCCGCCGGTGAGCGGCATCCCCACCAGCGCCAGCAGGAAGGCCACCGCGGCCCAGCCCGCCAGCGGGTCTCGCCTGACCGCGCCGTCCAGCAGGCTCACGGGGCAGCCGGCCAGCGGGTGGGGCTGCAGCCGGGCCACGGCCGCGAAGAAGCCCAGGTTCATGAGGGCGTAGCTGCCCAGGTAGAAGAGGGCGGCCTCCAGCCCCGACGGGGTCAGGTGGGGCAGGGCGATGAGCAGGTAGCCGGCGTTGGCGATGCCGGAGTAGGCCATGAGCCGGCGCAGCTCCCGCTGCCGCAGGGCCCCCAGGCTGCCCACCAGCATGCTCAGGGCCGCCAGCAGCCACAGCGGGCGCTGGGCCGCCTCGGGCGCGGCCTGGGCCACCCGCAGCAGGGCCGAGAAGGCCGCCGCCTTGGTGGCCACCGACATGAACGCCGTCACCCCCAGCCCCGCCCCCTCGTAGGCGTCGGGCGCCCAGACGTGCAGGGGGGCCAGGGCCAGCTTGAAGGCGATGCCGGCCAGCACCAGCGCCAGCCCCCCGGCCAGCAGCCGCTGCCCGCCGGGCGCCGCCGCCCCGGCCACGGCGTCCAGCGACAGCCGCCCCGTGGCCGCGAAGACGAGGGCGATGCCCATCAGCAGCAGTCCCGACGCCACGGAGCCCAGCAGCAGGTACTTGAAGGCGGCCTCCCGGGAGGCCGGCCGGTGGCGGTGGTAGGCCACCATGACGTAGAGGGCCAGGGAGAGGAGTTCGAGCCCCAGGAAGAGGACGGGCAGGGTGCGCGCCCCGGCCAGCAGGCTCATGCCCGCCGAGGCCAGCAGCAGCAGGGCCGAGAAGGCAGCAGGCTCGCCCGGATCCAGCGCGGGCGCGGAGATGAGCAGGCTGACCAGCGCCGCCGCCAGCACCACCCCGCA
>DATCKV010000072.1:0-6602 GCA_036564285.1 Limnochordales bacterium | reverse complement strand
CGCAGCGACGCGATCCAGCGGCTCATCGCGCAGGAGGAGGCGGCCATGCTGGCCCTGCCGGCCCGGGAGCTGGAGCTGGCCCGGCTGGAGCGGGAGCAGCGGGTCAACGAGGAGCTCTACGTGATGCTGCGCACCCGCTACGAGGAGCTGCGCATCCAGGAGGCCTCGGTCATCCCCGACATCCGCACCATCGACCCGGCGGCGCGCCCCGAACGCCCTGTCTCTCCGCGGCCCCTCCTCAACCTGGCGGTGGGGATCTTCCTGGGGGTGTTCGCGGGGGTAGGCGCGGCCTTCGTGCTGGAGATGCTCGACAACAGCGTGCGCAGCGAGGAGGAGCTGGAACGGCTGGTGGGCGCCCCGGTGCTGGGGCGGATCCCGGAGTGGACGGAGCTCGCGGCGGGTAAGGAGGGGCGGCCGTGATGCGCCGAAGGGCGCGCCCGTCGCCGTCCGAGCGCGGTGGGCCCATGCTGGTCATGGACGGCGAGCGCTACCAGCTGGCCGCGGAGGCCTTCCGCAGCCTGCGCACCAACCTGCAGTACGCGGCCCTGGGCCGGCCTCTGCAGGTCCTGACCGTCACCGCGGCGGGCCCCGACGAGGGCAAGAGCGCCGTCACGGCCAACCTGGCGGTGGCCCTGGCCCAGGGCGGCAGCCGGGTGCTGGCCGTAGGGGCGGACCTGCGGCGCCCTTCGCTGCACCGGGCCTTCGGGCTGGACTACCACGTGGGCCTGACCAGCGTGCTGATGGGGCGGGTTGCTCTGGAGGAGGCCGTGCGGCGCGTGGAGCCGTGGGGGCTCGACGTGCTGCCGTCGGGCCCGCTGCCTCCCAACCCCGCCGAGATGCTGGGCTCCCGGCAGATGGAGGCCCTGCTGGAGGCCATGCGGCAGCGCTGGGAGACGGTGCTCCTGGATACCCCGCCGGTGGTGGCCCTCAGCGACGCCGCCCTGCTGGCGGCCCGCAGCGACGGGGTGCTGCTGGTGGTGAGCGCGCACCAGACGCCCCGCGACGTGGTGGTCGCGGCCCGCCGGCAGCTGGAACAGGTGGGCGCCCGCATCCTGGGAGTCGTCCTCAACCGGGTGCGGCCGACGGAGTCAGGCCGGTACCACTATTACTACTATTACTACGCCCGAGACCACCAGCGTCGCCCGGGCCCCGACGACACCGCTGCCCCGACCGCCCCCGGCCTTGCCCTGGCCGGCCTCGACGGCCGCCCGCCGCAGCCGGCTGCCTCCCGCACCGGGGCCACCGGGGAAGGGAGTCGGTGATGTCGGCCAGCACAGGCCAGGGGATGGTGGACATCCACCACCACCTGCTGCCGGGCCTCGACGACGGCCCCCGCGACTGGGGCCAGTCGCTGGCCATGGCCCGGGCGGCGGTGCGGTCCGGCATCCGGACCGTGGTGGCCACGCCCCACGTCCATCCCGGCCGGCCCGGCCAGCCCGGGCGCGCCGCCATCGTCGAGATGGTGGACGAGCTGCGTTCTCGCCTCGCCTCGGAGGGGTGCGAGCTGGAGGTGCTCCCCGGGGCGGAGGTCTATCCCGTGCCGGACCTGGCCCGGTGGCTGGCCCAGGGCGGGCCGGGCTGGGAGCTGGGCCAGGGCGCGCGGACCCGCTACGTGCTGCTGGACCTCCCCCTGGACCGCCTGCCGCCCCACTTCGACCGGCTGCTCTTCGAGGTGGCGCTGGGAGGGCTCATCCCCGTCATCGCCCATCCCGAGCGCAACCGCCAGCTCGCCGAGCGTCCGCAGGCCCTGGTGCCCCTGGCGGAACGGGGCGCCGTGGTGCAGGTGACCGCCCAGAGCCTGACGGGCGGCTTCGGGCGCCAGGCCCAGCAGGCGGCCATGTGGCTGGTCCGCCACGGGGTGGCCAGGGTGGTGGCCACCGACGCCCACGACGTGGTGCACCGCAGCCCCCGGGCCCTTCAGGAGGCGTGGCGCCACCTGGCCCACCACCTGGGGGTCGAGGCCGCCGACCGCCTGTGCGTCCACTGGCCCCGGCAGGTGGCGCGGGGGGAGCCCCTCTCCGACCCGGTGCCGGCGGACGGCCAGCCGGCCCGCCGGCTGGAGGCGCCCGGCGTGCGGGACCTGGTGCGGGGACTGCGCGCGTGGTGGGAGCGCAGGGCGAGCTCCTTCTAGGACGCCGAGGAGACGGAGGTGAGCGCGATGGCCGAGTACCTGCACATCCCCGTCGATCGCATCCGGTGCGACCAGCAGGTGCGCCGCACCTTCAACGAGGAGTCCATCGGGGGGCTGGCCCAGTCGCTGAAGGAGGTGGGGATGCTCCACCCGGTCCTGGTCATGGCCGACGGGGACGGCTACTACCGCCTGGTCTCGGGGGAGCGGCGCCTGCGGGCGGCCGTCAAGGCCGGCGAGCGGGTCGTGCCTGCCCTGGTGGTGCGCCAGCCCCGGGGCAGCATCACCCAGATCCAGCTCATCGAAAACCTGCAGCGGGAGGACCTCAACCCCGTCGAACGGGCCCTGGCCATCCGGAGCTTCATGGAGCAGGAGGGGCTCTCCAAGGCGGCCGCGGCGGCCCGGCTCGGCGTCCCCCGCACCACCCTCACCGACTGGCTGGACGTCCTGGAACTGGATCCACGCTACCAGGCCGCGCTCGTGGACAACTTCAGCGGCGGCGACTCGCCCCTGACCCTCTCCCACGTCTCCGAGGCGCGGGCCCTGGCGGCCCGCCTGGGAAGCCCGGCCATCGCCAACCTGCTCCTGGACGCCGTGCTGGAGCACCGCCTCAGCAAGGCCGAGACCCGGCAGGTGGCGCAGCTGGTGCGGGAGCACGCCAACCTCAGCATCCAGCAGGCGGTGCGCATGGTGCGGATGGCCCAGGGGGCCGCCGCCCGCAGGGCCCGGCAGGCCGCCGGGGACGATGCCGCCGGGCAGGTGGCCGCGGCCGCCGAGCCGGGCGCACCCGGCGCCGAGGGGGGCGCCGGTACCTCCCGGGCGGGCCGGTTCGAGGCCATCATCCGCAGCCTGGACCGGGTGCGCCAGGCGCTGGCGGCGCTGGTGGGGGGCGCGCTCAGCGAGACCACCCCGCCCGAACGCCAGCGCCTGCTGGAGTACCTGCAGAGCCTGCGGCGCTGGATCGACGACGCCATCGCCTTCACCCGGGAGATGGATGACCCGGCCCTGGCGGAGCAGCGGCGCCGGGCCATGGCCCTGGCCCTCAAGAAGGCTTCCCGCCGGCGCCGCCGGGAGGCCCGGCGCCTGCTCAGCCTGAGCGCGCCAGCCGCTCCGGATGGTGCCGGGTCCAGTAGCGGCGGTAGCCCTGCGTCATAGGCAGAAGCGGCGTGACCAGCTCCATCATGGCCCGCGCCCGTGCGCCGTCGAGCTCGCCTCCCATCTCCTGGTCCTCCAGGGCCTCCAGCCGGCGCATGATGGCGGCGTCGTCGAGGCCCTCCCGGATCCCCTGCAGCACCGCCTCGCTCCACCGCCCCAGCTGCGCCCCCACCCGCTGCAGGTGGTCGTCGACCTCCTCGGCCACCGGCCCGAAGTGGGTCAACAGCAGCCGGGACGGCCGCAGCCGCCGCACCCGCTCCAGGCTCTCCAGCCACGTCTCCACCTGAAGCTCCGGCGGCATGGCCGGCGCCCGCACGTACCTCATCCCGGGCAGCCTCACCCCCGCCAGGTCGCCGGCCACCACCACGTCTCCGTCGAGCCGGAAGGCCACGTGGTGCGAGGCGTGGCCGGGGGTGTGGAGGGCCTCCACGGTCCGGCCGAAGAAGCGCAGGCGCTGACCGTCCTCCAGCGGCCTCAGCTGCTCCCGGGGCACCGGCGTGATGGACTTCCACAGCGGCACCATGGCGTCGCCGAAGACCCGGCTCGCGCTGGCCCACAGCCGCGACGGCTCGGCCAGGTGCTCCAGCCCCGCCGGGTGCACGTAGACCGGGCAGCCTGCCTCCGTCGCGATCCGTCCGGCCGCGCCAGCGTGGTCCAGGTGGATGTGGGTCACCAGCAGGGCCACCAGGCCGTCCAGCCGCAGTCCCGCCTCGTCCAGGGCCGCGACGAGCCCTTCATAGGTGCTCTCCGGTCCGCACTCGATGAGCACGAACCGCCCGCCGGGGCCCATCAGGCAGAAGGCCGCGATGGCCTCCGGCCGCCCCTGGAAGAGGAGGTCCAGCCCCACGACGCCGTCGGCCGCCGCGAAGGTGCGCGGCGGCGCCTGCCCCTGCATGCCACCACCGCCTCTCCCCGAGGAGCTTCGCAGGCTCCTGTTCGCCTCCTGCGCCGGGCCGTCGCCGGCGCAGGAGGGTCGCGGGGAGGCGGCGCCGAAGCACTGCTGCTACCACCTCACCGACAGGGGGTGCCGGGGGACCGTGGCGGCCGCATCCTCCGCCATTGACGAGCTGCGACCCGATCGCACCACCATCGCGTTCATCGGCCTGGGCATCATGGGGCGACCCATGGCCCGCAACCTCCTCAAGGCGGGCTTCCGCCTGCGGGTACACAACCGCAGCCGGGGCCCGGTGGACCAGCTGGCGGCCGAGGGGGCCGTGCCGGCTTCGTCGCCCGCCGAGGCCGCCGCCGGCGCCGACGCGGTCATCACCATGCTCCCCGACTCGCCCGACGTGGAGCAGGTGGTGATGGGGCCGTCGGGCGTGGCGGAGGGCCTGCGCCGGGGCGGCGTGCTCATCGACATGAGCACCATCTCCCCCATCGTGACCCGGGAACTGGCCAACCGGCTGGCCGCCCGAGGCATCGCCATGCTGGACGCCCCCGTCAGCGGCGGCGAGCGGGGCGCCCGTGAAGGCACGCTCTCCATCATGGTGGGCGGCGACGAGGCGGTCTTCCGGGCCTGCCGGCCCATCTTCGAGGCCCTGGGCCGCCAGATCGTCTACATGGGCCCGTCGGGAGCCGGCCAGCTGACCAAGGCCTGCAACCAGATCGTGGTGGGGGTCACCATCCAGGCGGTGAGCGAGGCCCTGACCCTGGCGGAGCGAGCCGGGGTCGATCCCGCCAGGGTGCGGGAGGCGCTGCTGGGCGGCTTCGCCCAGAGCCGCATCCTGGAGGTGCACGGCGCCCGCATCCTGCAGGGCGACTTCCAGCCCGGCTTCAAGGTGCGCCTGCACCACAAGGACCTGGGCATCGCGCTGGCCACCGGGCGGTCGCTGGGGGTGCCCCTGCCGGCCACGGCGCTGGTCAACGAGCTCCTGGCCGCCCTGGAGGCCCGCGGCCGCGGCGACTGGGACCACTCGGCGCTGGCCACCCTCGCCCGGGAGCTGGCGGGAGGTCCGCCGGGGGGCCCGACGGGCTGATGGTGGGCGAGCAGGCCCGGCCGTCGCATCCGCGGGCGCCGGCACCGGCCGGCATCGGCATCCCCAGGTGGCGCCGCCTGTGGGTGCGCTGGCGCGTCCTGCTGCTGGTGGTGGCCCTGGGGCTGGCCTACGCCCGCCTCTACTACGTCAATCCCGGGGGCACCCTGGCCTGGACGCTGCTGGTGGGCCGGTGGACCCTGACCATCCTGCTGACGGTCACCTTCGCGCTGGTGCAGTTCATCGCCATCTTCTGGTTCCTGGGGCGGGCCCAGATCTACTGGGTGCAGCCTGGCGAGACCGGCGTCACCTTCGACGACTACCGGGGCAACCCCGAGGTGCTGGAGCAGGCGCGCCGGGTCGTGACCCTGCTCAAGGGCGTCAAGAGCTTCAAGGAGATGGGGGGCGAGGTCTCCCGGGGGATGCTCCTGGTGGGGCCGCCGGGCACGGGCAAGTCGTACCTCGCGCAGGCCATCGCCACCGAGGCCGGCATCCCCTTCGGCTACCTGTCGGCGGCCTCCATCCAGAACATGTTCTTCGGCGTCTCCAACCTCAAGATCATGAACATGTACCGAAAGGCGCGCCGGCTGGCCATGGAGCACGGGGCCTGCATCGTCTTCCTGGACGAGTTCGACGCCATCGGCATGGCCCGAGCCCGCCAGCCCTCCGGAGCGGGCTTCCCCATCTTCGGCGGCATGGGGCTGCTCAACGAGCTGCTGCTGCAGATGGATCCGCCGCGCCTGGAGGTGCGCTGGTGGGCCCGCATCCTGCGGAGCCTGGGCTTCCGCCCCAAGCCCGGGCCCCAGCCCGTCGTCTTCACCATGGCGGCCACCAACCTGGCCGACGTCCTGGACCCGGCCCTGCTGCGGCCGGGGCGCTTCGACCGGCAGATCGTGGTGTCGCCGCCCGACTTCGAGGGCCGCAAGGAGATCGTGGCCTACTACCTGGCCAAGGTGGCCCATGACCCCTCGCTGGAGTCCCGCCTCGACGAGCTGGCGGCGGACATGACGGGATACACCCCTGCCAAGATCAAGCACGTCATCAACGAGGCCGTCATCAAGGCCCACTTCGACGGGCGCAGCGCCATCACGTACGACGACATCGTCTACGCACGCGAGGTCCACGAGATGGGCCTCAAGCAGCCCCTGCGCTCCATGCTGCCCGAGGAGCGGCGCCGCCTGGCCTACCACGAGGCGGGGCACGCGGTGGCCCAGCTGCGCCTGCTGCCCCACGAGCGGGTGGTGAAGACCACCATCGTCCGCCACGGCCAGGCGCTGGGCTTCTCGGCCACCCGGCCCACGGTGGAGCGGCTCACCCAGAGCCAGGAGGAGATCCTGGCCCGCATC
>DATCKV010000071.1:0-2017 GCA_036564285.1 Limnochordales bacterium | reverse complement strand
CCAGCACGGCGTCCAGGGCCCGCACCATGATGGCCTCCAGCCGGCTGTTCACCTGCCCCAGCTGCCACAGCTCGCCCCGCAGGTTCTGCAGCCACTCGAAGTAGGAGACCACCACCCCGCCGGCGTTGGCCAGGATGTCGGGCACCACCACGACGCCCCGCTCCACCAGCCGGCGGTGGGCCTGCAGGGTCGTAGGGCCGTTGGCTCCCTCCACCACCATCCGGGCCCGCACCCGGTCCGCGTTGGCGGCCGTGATCTGATTTTCAATGGCCGCGGGGATGAGGACGTCCACATCCAGCTCCAGCAGCTCGGCGTTGGTCAGGTGCCGCACCCCAGGGGCCGCGTAGGTGGCCAGGAGGTTGCCCGAGGCCCGCAGGTGGCGCTCCACGTCGTCGAGATCCAGACCCCCCGGCCTCCACACCGCGCCGGAGATATCGCTGACGGCCTCGACCCGCACCCCTGCTTGAGCCAGCAGCCGCGCGGCCCACCGGCCCACGTTGCCGAAGCCCTGCACCGCCACCCGGGTCCTCTCCCGGGCCCAGCCCAGGCGCTCCAGCATGCGCAGCGTCACGATGGCCACGCCTCGCCCCGTGGCCTCCCGACGGCCCTGGATGCCGCCCAGGGCCACGGGCTTGCCCGTGACGATGGCAGGCACCGGCCGTCCCAGGGCGGATGAGGCTGCGTCCGCGATCCAGGCCATCACCCGCTCGTCGGTGTTGACGTCCGGCGCCGGGATGTCCACCTGGGGCCCCAGGTTGGGCAGCATCATCAGGGTGTAGCCCCGGGTCAGGCGCTCCAGCTCGCCGGGCGACAGCTGGCTGGGATCCACCTCGATGCCGCCCTTGGCGCCGCCGAAGGGCACGTCCACCACGGCGCACTTCCACGTCATGAGCGCCGCCAGGGCCCGCACCTCGTCGAGCCCCACGTCGGGATGGTAGCGGATCCCGCCCTTGTACGGGCCCCGGGCGTTGCAGTGCTGCACGCGGTAGCCCCGGAAGACCCGCCACCGGCCGCCGTCCGTCTGCACCGGCACCCAGACCGAGATCTCCCGGTCGGGCACCGAGAGGCGCGCGACGAAGCCGTCGTCGACGCCCAGGCGCTCCGCCGCCTGCCGCACCATGGCCTCGGCCAGCCCGACCAGCCCCACGTCCTGCGCCGGCAGGGTCGCCGGCGCAGGCCCTGCCGGCGTCCTGCCCCCCGTCGTCAAGGCGTCCCGCAACACGCACCCCGCCCCTCCGTCCCCATCTCTCCGCGTACATTGTACGCCGTATACACGATCCGGACGAGGCCGCCCCGCCCGCCTCCGGACCGCCAGGCGGCGCCATGGGCCCGGCAGGCCGGCGGAGTCCGAGCCACCCCCTTCGGTCGCCCCGCCTCGCCCGCGGACTCCCGCTCACGCCGTCAGGCCCTGGGCCCAGCGGCGGGCGATGCGGATCTCGTCGGCGTACTGGTCCTCGTGCTCCACCGGCGTCTCGATGATGATGGGCCGCGCCTGCAGCAGGGGATGGCGCACGAACTCCTGCAGCAGCTCTCCCATCTGCCCCTGGCCCAGCAGGGCGTGGCGGTCCACGTGCTCCCCGGGCCCGGCCCGGCAGTCGTTGAGGTGCACCACCTCCAGGCGGCTCGCGAACTCCGGGCGGCTCACCTCCTCCACGAACCGGTCGAAGGCCCCCGGGCGCAGCAGGCCCGAGGCGAAGGCGTGGCAGCTGTCCAGGCAGAAACCCACCCGCTCCCGGCTCTCCAGCTGCTCGTGGATGGCCAGCAGCTCGTCCACCGTGCGGCCCAGCTCGCTGCCCTGCCCGGCCGTGTTCTCCAGCAGCAGCCGGCACGGCCCGCGGTAGCGGCGCATCACCTCGTCCACCGCCTCCACCATGCGCCGCACCCCTGCCCGCTCGCCCTCGCCCATGTGCTTGCCGCAGTGCACCACCAGCCACGGCGTGCCCAGCGACTCGCACAGCTCCAGCTCGTTGACGATGGAGGCGATGGTGGTCTCCCGCAGACGGGCGTCCGCCGTGGA
>DATCKV010000070.1:0-3259 GCA_036564285.1 Limnochordales bacterium | reverse complement strand
TGATCCACCAGGCTCAGGGACGGTTCCTGGAAGGTGATGACGTAGTTGTTGACCCGGGCGTAGCGCAGCTCGAGCCCGCCCGCCAGGCGCACGGCCACGGCCCCGCCCAGCTGGTACACCTGCCGCTTCCACGGCACCTGGGGCATGTCGTCCACCAGCACCTCGGCCGTCAGCTGGCGCACCCACCCCTGCGTGCGCTCCAGGCGGGCCGTGAGGCCCATGTAGAAGTTGGCATCGTCGTTGCCCACGCCGCCCATCTCCAGGTCCTGGGTCAGGTAGCCAGGCCAAAGCGGCACCCAGGTGACGGGCAGCGCCGCGAAGCGGGGGCTCACCACCCCCATCTCGTAGAACGAGAGATGGAGGCGGCCCCCCAGGGCGTCCAGCGGCCCCAGGTAGAGGCGGTGCACCAGCAGGTAGCGGGCGCCGCTGTCGAGCCGTGCCACCGCCTTGCGGTAGGCCACCGGCCCCCAGGCGAGTTCGGCGCCCACCTGGTCCAGCCCCGGGGCCGTGGGCGGATCCGTCGCTCCCAGCAGCCCTCCCGGCTCCAGCGGCCGCCGGCCCGCCCAGACCCGCCACCGGGGGCCCGGCGCCGGCAGGGTCCACCCCGGCTCAGCCCACGTGGCCGCGCACGCCACCCCGGCCGCCGGCGACCCGTACTCCAGCCACAGCGCGTCGAGGCGCCCCCGCACCGTCGGGGGATCCCGCAGCCCCAGGGCCTCGGGATCCCACCTCCCGTGGGCGGGCCGAAAGGGCACGGCCAGCCCGTCGGCCGCCTCGGCCAGGCCCCAGCGCCACGGGCCCACCTCTCCGCACAGCCGCACCGCCCCGTACACCCCGGCCCGGGGCTCCCGCGCGGCCGGCCCCTGACCGGCCCCGTCCTGCGGCCACGCCCCGTCAAGACGGGCGCCGGCCACCAGCACCCAGCCGGCCCGGGCCGTACCCTGCGCCGACGCGGCGTGGGCGGCCGCCGGGAAGCGCGCCGCCCACACCATGCCCAGCAACAGGGCGGCGCTCAGCCCGGCGGTCCGCCCCGACCCACCGCGCACGGGCGCCGCCCTCCCGGCGGTCGGCCCTCACCGCTTCCACTTGATGGTGCAGCCCTGCGGCTCCGTCTCGGCCACCGCCGGCTCCCGGCCGGCCAGCACGGCCTCGATGGCGTCGCGCAGGTAGTGCCGGGTCACCGCCGCCGGGTCCTCGTAGTTGTCGTCGGGGCGCCCGTGATAGCGCAGCCGGCGCTCCCGGTCGAAGAGGAAGATCTCGGGGGTGCGGGTCGCGCCGTACGCCCGTGCCACCTGCTGCGTCTCGTCATAGAGGTAGGGGAACGGGTAAGCCTTCTCCCGGGCCCGCCGGGCCATCTCGTCGAAGCTGTCCTGGGGGTACTGCACCGGGTCATTGCTGCTGATGAGCACCAGCTGCACCCCGCGCCCCGCATACCGACGCTGGATGTCGATGACCCGCTGCTCCCACGCCTGCACGTAGGGGCAGTGGTTGCACCAGAAGACGACGCCCAGCACGGGCTTGTCGGCGAACGAGGCAGGCTTGTAGCGCTTGCCGTCGGTGGCCGTCAGTTCGAAGTCGATGATGGGGTCGCCGATCTTCAGGGCTGCCATGACATCTCCCTCCCTGTGCTCCGGGCGCGACGCAGCGCCTGGCGGATCATCTCCTTGGTGGGCAGGGGCGACACCCGCCCGTCGACCCAGTAGGTGCGGCAGGTCAGGGCCGTGCCCACCCGCCGGGCCCCCTCGGGCTGGATGTCGAGGCCCTCGAAGCGGATGGTGGGGGACCCGGGGAAGCCGAGCCGCTCCGCCTGCTCGTCGGTCTCGACCCGGATGATCTCGATGGGGTCCTGCACCCCCTCCTCCTGCAGCACCTCCCGGAGCCGCCGCAAGGCCTCCTCGTGGGACGGGCACTCCTCCCAGTACAAGAACTCGATGCGCATCCCCTGGGCGCCTCCCCGTCGTCCCATCTATCTTACCAGCCCCGGCTCCCCGCCGCGGTAGAGGGCCTCGTCGTACCGCTCCAGCATGCGGGCCGCCGTGAAACGCCCCGAGACCGCCTCGACGCTGGCCCGCATCATGCGCACCCAGCGGTCCCGGTCCTGCTCGTAGCAGGGCAGCACCTCCTCCGTCAGGGTGCGGTAGAGGGCCTGCCCGTCGCGCTCGTCGGCGTCGGGGCCTTCGTAGCCGCCGCCCACCTGCCAGCCGTTCTCGCCGTGGCGGCAGGCCTCGGGCCACCACCCGTCCAGCACGCTGACGTTGAGCACGCCGTTGAGGGCGGCCTTCATGCCGGAGGTGCCGCAGGCCTCCATGGGGCGCCGGGGGTTGTTGAGCCAGACGTCGCTGCCCCGGGTGAGCAGCCGGGCGATCGCCATGTCGTAGTCGGGCAGGAAGACGACGCTTTGGGGATGGCGCCGCTGCACGGCCAGCAGGCGCTCCACGATGGCGTGGCCCTCGTCGTCCAGGGGGTGGGCCTTGCCGGAGAGGACGACCTGGACCCGGCCCGACTCCAGCAGCGGCCCGACGACGTCGGGGCGCCGGAAGAGCAGGTCGGCCCGCTTGTAGGGCGCCGCCCGCCGCGCGAAGCCGATGAGCAGGCCGTCCTCCCGCAGGCGCACGCCCGTGCGGCGCTCCACGAAGTCCAGGAGCTCCCGCTTCAGCTGCCGGTGGACGGCCCAAAGGCTCCCGCTCCCCTCCAGGGCCGACCGCACCCGGGGGTCCTGCCAGGTCGGCACGTGCACCCCGTTGGTGATGGCCTGGATGGGGGGCGCGCCGGTGACGTCGCCCCACATGCGCCGGGCGGTGCGGCCGTGCAGTTCGGAGACCCCGTTGGCCGCCCGCGCGAGCCGCAGGGCCGCCACGGTCATCTGGAAGGGGTCGCCGCCGATGCGGATCATCTGGCGGCGGTTGAGGCCGCAGAAGGCGCCCATGTACTCCAGCAGCTCCAGCGGGTGCTCCTCGTTGCCCTCCCTGACGGGGGTGTGGGTGGTGAAGACGATGCGCCGGCGGGCCGCCTGCCACGCCTGCTCGAAGGGCAGCCCCCGCTCCATGCCCTGCCGGATCAGCTCGAGCCCGGCCAGCACCGCATGGCCCTCGTTGAAGTGGAAGATCTCGGGCTCCAGGCCCAGCGCCTGCAGGGCCCGCACCCCGCCGATGCCCAGCACCATCTCCTGCGCGACCCGCTCCTCGGCGAACCAGCCGTACAGCTGCCCGGTGATCCACCGGTCGGCGTTGTCGGGCAGGTTGGTGTCCAGCAGGAAGAG
>DATCKV010000069.1:0-6743 GCA_036564285.1 Limnochordales bacterium | reverse complement strand
GGGGGTGGCCGCGTTGCCCAGACCCAGCACGTTGGCGCTGAGGGCCATGAGGATGGCGCCCATGGCCGGGTCGTCGGGCGGCACGCTGGGGAAGAGGCGGCGGGCCGGCCGCAGCAGGGCACGCGCCAGCCACCGGGTCAGGCCCGCGTCGTCGGCGATCTGCATCAGGCCGGTCCACAGCATGATGGCGGCCGCCAGGGAGATGCCCAGCTGCACGGCCCGGGCCGACCCGGCGGCGATGGCCTCGCCCACCATCTCCGGCTGCCCCCGGGCCGAGGCCATCGCGGCGCCCGAGAGCATCAACACCGCCCAGACCCAGTTGACCACGGCGCGGACAGCCCCCCTCGGGGTGGAGCATATGAGAGGGGGCACCGCACGTTGACAGGGGCCGGCGGGAGAGATTACCATGAGATCGCCATGACCTTCTGACTTGCTCCTTCAGCGGCGAGCGGACCCGGGCTCCCGGCGGGACGGGGGCGTGCCCGGGTCTGGCCGCGTCTTCGTCGGCCTCCCGTGCCGTGCCGCCGTGCCGGCGGATGCACGGCCGCCTCACGTCTCTCTGCGACGCAGCGAAGGGGTGTCTTCCTTGGACCTCATCCCGGCGGTGGAGTGCCAGCACGTCAGCAAGTACTTCTACGTGCACGACGAGGGGCCCCGACCCCGCGGGCAGGCCCCGGCGCCGGGGGCCGACGGCCGCCCCAGACGGCTGGGGGAGCGGGTGGCCGCGGCGGTGATCCGATGGCGGCGGCCGGCCCGGCGGGTGGCGGCGGTGCGGGACCTCTCGCTGACCGTAGCCCGGGGTGAGATCTTCGGGATCATCGGGCCCAACGGCTCGGGCAAGTCGACCCTGGTGCGCCTGCTGTCGACCCTGCTGCTGCCCGACGAGGGCACCATCCGGGTCTTCGGCCTCGACGTGGTGGCGCGCCAGCGGGAGGTGCGGCGGCTCATCAACCGGGTCTCGGTGGAGGCCGCCTTCTTTAAGAAGCTGTCGGCCCTGGAGAACCTCAGCTACGCCGCGCGCCTCTACGACCTGCCGGTGCGGGAGGCCCGGGAACGGGCCGTGGCCATCCTGGCACGGCTCGGCCTTCCCCGCTCCAAGCTGGACGTCCCCCTGGAGGACCTGTCCCGGGGCATGCAGCAGAAGGTGGCCATCGCCCGGGCCCTGTTCACCTCGCCCGTGCTGCTGCTCCTGGACGAGCCCACCACGGGGCTGGACCCTCGCTCCAAGCGGGAGGTGCAGGACTTCGTGCAGGAGCTGCACGACACCCACGACGCCACGGTGCTGCTCACGACCCACGACATGCAGGAGGCCGAGCGGCTCTGCGGGCGCGTCGCCTTCCTCAGCGACGGGCGCATCGTGGCCCTGGGCACGCCTGACGAGCTGAAGCGCGCCGACGGGGGCTCCGGCCGGCCCCGTAGCCTGGAGGACCTCTTCTTCGAGCTGACGGGCAGCGAGTGGCAGGAGGCCGAGGAAGCGGAGGTCGACCCCTCGTGAGCGGGCCTGAGGTGCTCAAGGAGCTGCGGGCCTCCCTGGCCTTCGTGGAGCGCAACTTCAACCTGAGCCGGCGCTACCTGGGCTGGGAGGTGGTCTTCCTCGTCTATACCATCGTCAACAGCGTCAGCATCGGCCTCATCGGCGTCGGCGCGCCCGGCATCCAGGCCGACCCCCGGCTGGTGCTCTACCTGCTGACGGGGGCCCTTTTGTGGAGCTTCCTGTCGGTGGTCTTCAGCGAGGTGGGGCAGGCCGTGCAGTGGGAGCGGTGGGAGGGCACCATCGAGTACACCTTCATGGCGCCCATCCACCTGCTCACCTACCTGGGCGGCAACTGCCTGTGGGCCATCGCTTACGCCTCCCTGCGCACCGCGGTGCTGCTGGCGGCGGTGGCCGCCTTCTTCCGGCTGGACCTGACGGGGGCCAACCTGGGCGGCGCGGCCCTGGTGTTGGGCGTGGCGGGCCTCTCCTTCATCGGGCTGGGGCTGGTGGCCTCGGTGCTGCCGCTGCTCTCCACGGAGAAGGGGGCCCAGGCGACCAACATCTTCCAGGCCGCCCTCCTCCTGGTCTCGGGGGTCTACTACGACGTCTCGGCGCTGCCGGGCTGGCTGCGGCCCCTGGCCTACGTCAGCCCCGGCACCTACACCCTGCGGGCGACCCGGGCGGCCCTCATCGACGGCGCGAGCACCGGGGCCCTGCTGGGCGACGTGGCCATCCTGCTCGGCATGGCCCTCTTCTTCATCCCCGTGGGCTTCCTCATCTTCCGGGCCGGGGCGCGCTACGCGATGCGCCACGGCAAGCTGAAGCGCAGCGGCTGACCCGCTCTTGCGCGCCGCCGGGGGCGGCGCGATAATGCGGGCGAAAGGTCAAGGAAGGTCAAACCACAGGGACGTGTGGCGTGGGGGGACGCGACGCTCCATGGCTTCGCTGGCCGATGCCATCGAGCGGCACATCAAGGAGCTGTTCGAGCAGACGGGCTCGCCCTGCGTCGAGATCCGGCGCGTCGAGCTGGCGGGCCGCTTCTCGTGCGTGCCGTCGCAGATCAACTACGTGCTGGAGACCCGCTTCACGCCCCGCCACGGCTACCTGGTGGAGAGCCGCCGGGGGGGCGGCGGCTTCATCCGCATCATGCGGCTGACGACGCCCGCCTCGGACCGGGCCGACCTCCTGCGAGCCGTCATCGAGCGCCTGGGCGAGTCCGTCTCGGCCAGGGAGGCCGACGCGGTGGTGGAGCGGCTTCAGCAGGCCCGGCTCCTCGGCGCCGGCGAGGCGGCCGTCTGGCGGGCGGCCGTGCGCTCCCAGACCGAGTGGGTGCCCATCCCGTCCCTGCGGGACAGGGTTCGGGCCGCGCTGCTGCGGAGCATGCTGATGGTGCGGTTCATGGAGGCGAGCACCTCGGAGCCCTTCTGAGGGCGTGACGGGAGGGTCGGCGATGATGTGCCAGCGCTGCGGCGTCCGTCCGGCGACCGTGCACAAGGTGCGCATCGAGAACGGCGTCAAGACCGAGCTGCACCTCTGCGAGCCTTGCGCTCGAGAGACGGGCGAGCTGCAGGCGGCCGAGCTGCCCTTCGGGGCCACCTTCGAGGAGCTGATGAAGTCGTTCTTCGACCTGCCCTTCATGGAGTCGGGCTCGGCGCCGGGGGCGGCGGCGCGCACGGCGACGCGCTGCCCCAACTGCGGGCTGACCTGGTCCGACTTCAAGCGGCTGGGTCAGCTGGGCTGCAGCCAGTGCTACGCCACCTTCGAGCGGGAGCTGCGCCCGGTGCTCAAGCGGCTCCACGGGGCCACCGAGCACACGGGCAAGCGCCCCCGGGAGCGGGGCGAGTCGCTGCGGCGCCGGGAGCTGGCCCGGCTCCGGGAGGAGCTGCAGGAGGCCATCGCCTCCGAACAGTATGAGCGGGCGGCCCAGCTGCGGGACCGCATCCGCTCGCTGGAGAGGGGGGCGGGGGCGTGAGCTTCGACGACATGGTGCGGCGGCACGTGCGGGGCTGGATCGTGGGCGACGGCCCCCAGGCCGACGTGGTGCTGGGCACCCGGGTGCGCCTGGCGCGCAACCTGGAGGGCATTCCCTTCCCGGGCGTCGCCACCCCGGAGCAGCTGCATCAGGTGCTGACCCGGTGCCGGGAGGCCCTGGCCGCCCTGGACCGGTCCGCGGGAGGGCCCCTCTCCTTCTCCCGCATGAGCGAGATCTCGCCCCTGGAGCGGGAGCTCCTGGTGGAGCGGCACCTCATCAGCCCCATGCACACCCAGGAGGTGCGGGAGAAGGGCCTGGCCCTGCGGGAGGACGAGGCGGTCAGCATCATGATCAACGAGGAGGACCACGTGCGCCTCCAGACCCTCTTCCCCGGCTTCCAGCTGGAGGAGGCCCTGGACCTGGCCGACCGCATCGACGACCGGCTGTCGGAGTCGCTGGAGTACGCCTTCTCGGAGCGGGTAGGCTACCTGACGGCCTGGCCGACCAACGTGGGCACGGGGCTTCGGGCGTCGGTGATGCTGCACCTGCCGGCCCTGGCCCTCACCGGGCTGCTGCAGCAGGTGCTCAGCGCCGTGGCGCGCTTCGGGGTGGCCGTGCGGGGGCTCTACGGCGAGGGCACCGAGTCGGTGGGCAACATCTTCCAGATCTCCAACCAGGTGAGCCTGGGCCGCAGCGAGGACGAGATCCTCAAGCACCTGTCCAACCTGGTGCGGGAGGTGATCGGGCACGAGCGTTCGGCCCGGCAGCGCCTCATGGCGGACCGGGCGGCGCTGGAGGACCGGATCTGGCGCTCGTACGGGGTGCTCCGGTACTCTCGGGCCATCACCTCCCAGGAGGCGATGCAGCGCCTGTCGGACGTGCGCCTGGGCATCGACCTGGGTATCATCAAGGGGCTCGACCAGCGCATCCTGAAGGAGCTGCTGGTGCTGATCCGTCCCGCCCACCTGCAGAGCTTCATGGGGCGGGAGCTGGGGCCCGCCGAGCGGGACGTGCACCGGGCGGCTCTCATCCGAGAACGCATCCGCCTGCAGGAAGCGGCGCAGGCGTAACGGGCGGAAGGAGCGGGTGGTGCGACATGTTCGGGCGGTTCACCGAGCGAGCCCAGCGGGTGGTCGTCCTCTCCCAGGAAGAGGCGCGGCGCCTCGGCCACAACGTGGTGGGTACCGAGCACATCCTGCTGGGCCTCATCGCCGAGGGCGAGGGCGTCGCCGCCCGGGCGCTCCAGAGCATGGGGATCAGCCTGGAGCGGGTGCGGGCGGAGGTGGAGAAGGTCATCGGCCGGGGCGAGGGCACCACCACCGGCCAGATCGGCTTCACGCCCCGGGCCAAGCGGGTGCTGGAGCTGGCCTTCGACGAGGCCCGCCAGCTGGGCCACACGTACATCGGCACCGAGCACATCCTCCTGGGGCTCATCCGGGAGGGGGAGGGCGTGGCGGCCCAGGTGCTGCGCAACATGGGGGCGGACCTGGAGAAGGTGCGCCGCACGGTGGTGGAGCTGCTGGGCGGCTCGGCGCCGCCGCAGGCCAAGATGGCCCGCAGCCGCAAGACGCCCACCCTGGACCAGTACGGCCGCGACCTGACGGAGCTGGCCCGGGAGGGCAAGCTGGACCCCGTCATCGGCCGTGAGCGAGAGATCCAGCGGGTCATCCAGGTGCTCTCCCGCCGCACCAAGAACAACCCGGTCCTGATCGGGGAGCCGGGCGTGGGCAAGACCGCGGTGGTGGAGGGGCTGGCCCAGAAGATCGTCAACGGCGACGTGCCCGAGACCCTGCTCAACAAGCGGGTCGTCACCCTGGACCTGGCGGCGGTGGTGGCGGGCTCCAAGTTCCGCGGCGAGTTCGAGGAGCGCCTCAAGAAGGTGATGGACGAGATCCGCAACTCCGGCGACATCATCCTCTTCATCGACGAGATGCATACCATCGTGGGCGCCGGCGCCGCCGAGGGAGCCATCGACGCATCCAACATCCTCAAGCCGGCGCTGGCTCGCGGCGAGCTGCAGTGCATCGGCGCCACCACCATCGACGAGTACCGCAAGCACATCGAGAAGGACGCGGCCTTGGAGCGGCGCTTCCAGCCCATCATGGTGGACGAACCCACGGTGGAGGAGACCATCGCCATCCTGCAGGGGTTGCGGGATCGCTACGAGGCCCATCACCGGGTGAAGATCACGGACGAGGCGCTGGTGGCCGCCGCCCGGCTGTCGGATCGGTACGTCACCGATCGCTTCTTGCCCGACAAGGCTATCGACCTCATCGACGAGGCCGGCTCCCGGGTGCGGCTGCAGGCGCTCATCGCGCCTCCTGAGTTGAAGCAGCTCGAGGAGGCCATCCAGGAGATCCAGACGGAGAAGGAGGCGGCCATCAAGAACGAGGAGTTCGAGAAGGCCGCGGCGCTGCGCGACAAGGAGCAGCAGATGCGGGAGGAGCTGGAGCGCAAGCGCCAGGAGTGGAAGAACTCCCGCAGCCGCACGGAGGGCGTCGTCTCGGCGGAGGACATCGCCCAGGTGGTCTCGGCCTGGACCGGCATCCCGGTCTCCAAGCTGCAGCAGGAGGAGACGGAGCGGCTGCTGCACCTGGAGGAGGTGCTCCATCAACGGGTCGTCGGTCAGGACGAGGCCATCGACGCGGTCGCCCGGGCCATCCGGCGAGCCCGGGCCGGGCTCAAGGACCCGCGGCGGCCCATCGGCTCCTTCATCTTCCTGGGCCCCACAGGCGTCGGCAAGACGGAGCTGGCCAAGGCCCTGGCCGAGGCGATGTTCGGCGACGAGGACGCCATGATCCGCATCGACATGTCGGAGTACATGGAGCGCCACACCGTCTCCCGCCTGGTGGGCGCGCCTCCGGGCTACGTGGGCTACGAGGAGGGGGGCCAGCTCACCGAGCGGGTGCGCCGCCGGCCTTACTCCGTCATCCTGTTGGACGAGATCGAGAAGGCCCACCCCGAGGTCTTCAACATCCTGCTGCAGGTGCTGGAGGACGGCCGGTTGACCGACGCCAAGGGGCGTACCGTCGACTTCCGCAACACGGTGCTCATCATGACCTCCAACGTGGGGGCGCAGGAGATCCACCGCCAGGCGCGCCTCGGCTTCCGGGCCACTCAGGACGAGCGCGACGCCTACGAGAGCATGAAGAAGAAGGTGCTCGAGGAGCTGCGGCGCACCTTCCGGCCCGAGTTCCTCAACCGCATCGACGAGGTCATCGTCTTCCACGCCCTCAACAAGGAGCACATCCGGCAGATCATCGACATCCTGCTCAAGCGGGTGGTCAAGGACCTGGA
>DATCKV010000068.1:0-16061 GCA_036564285.1 Limnochordales bacterium | reverse complement strand
GCCCGGAAGCCCATCCAGCTCCTCCGCGCTGGCGCGGTTGATGTCGACCAGCCCCGCCGGTGTGGACGGCTCCGCCGCCGTCTCCTGCGGCGCAGCCTGCTCCGGCTCGTCGGGCCCGGCGGCCGGCGGCGCCGGCTCGGCAGCCCTGGCGGCGGCGGAAGGCCCCACATCCGGCCCCGGCCGCTCCTGCGGCACGGCCGCCGCCTCGCCGACGGGCGCCGGGAGCACCACGACGGGATCGCCGGCCAGCTCCGCCCCCACCCGGATGCCCACCCCCACCAGCGCGCCCGCCAGCAGCACCCGGGCGGGCACACCCCCCACCGCTCGCCTGGCTAGCTGCGCTAACCTCAACCGCGTGCCAAGCCTTCCCGGCCCCGCCCGGTCCGGGCTCCCCTCCATGGCCCCACCGCCTCTCCCATAGGGATGATTAGACAGGCTATCGTCCCCTCCTCCTTGCCGGCCCCGGCTCAGGTCGAAGGATCCTCCCACCGGCGCAGCCGGGCCGCCGACGCGGGCTGGGGCAGGGGCACGTACTGCACCGACGGGCGGCGCTCGGGCGCCTGAGGGTAGAGATCCATCAGGGCGTAGATGGCGGCCGGCAGGCCGCACCGCACCGGCAGCCCCCACTCCTGCAGCCGCCGGCAGTCCAGGGGATAGTCGTGGGTCCAGCGGCCCTGGGTCAGGAAGTCGGCCACCTCCGCGGCTCGCTCGGCCGGCAGGTGGTCCTGCAGCAGGTCCGTCACCAGCTCCCGGACCTGCACCAGGGCCTTGCGGGCCATGTCCGCCATGATGAGGGTCTCGTCGTCCACCCGATTGCGGTCCTTCTGCTCCACGGCCCGCAGGATGGAGGCCGCCGGCCACTGGCCCAGCTGGGGATCCACCGGGCCCACCACCGCGTTGTCGTCCATCCAGATCTCGTCGGCCGCCAGTGCGATGAGGGTGCCGCCCGACATGGCGTAGTGCGGCACGAAGACGCTGACCCGGGCCGGGTGACGCCGCAGCGCCTGGGCGATCTGCTCCGCAGCCAGCACCAGCCCGCCGGGGGTGTGCAGGATGAGGTCGATGGGCACGTCGGGGGGCGTGGTGCGGATGGCGCGCAGCACCTTCTCCGAGTCCTCGATGGAGATGAATCGGCGTCCCAGAAGCCCCAGCAGCCCCCACGGCTCCTGGCGGTGGATGAGCGTGATGATGCGGCTGCGGCGCTCCCGCTGGATCTGGCGCATCAGCTTCAGCCGCAGCCGCTCCACCTGCTGCTGGCGCAGGAAAGGCCAGACCGAGAGGGCGAATAGCACCAGCCAGAACCACTGGAAGACGTCCATACGCCCCTCCGGCGATAGTCTCGGTGCCGCCGGCGCCGGGTATGCGGCGCCCCCTGGCCGGGGCGTCCGGGGCCCGGCCGCCGGGACCGGGAGGGAGGGCCTCCCCCGTGAGCATCCGCATCGAGCTGGCCACGTCGGCCCGCAGCCAGATGGTGGACATCACGGGCCAGGTCTCCCGGGCGCTGGAACAGGCAGGCGTCCGGGGCGACGGCGTGGCGCACCTCTTCTGCCCCCACACCACCGCGGGCCTGCTGGTCAACGAGGGCGCCGACCCCGACGTGGCCCGGGACATCCTGGCCCATCTGGAGCGCCTGGTGCCCTGGGAGGGCCCCTGGCGCCACGCCGAGGGCAACGCCGCCGCCCACGTGCGGGCGTCGCTGGTGGGCTCGTCGGTGTGGGTGCCCCTGGAGGCGGGCCGCCTGCAGCTGGGGCGGTGGCAGAGCATCTTCTTCTGCGAGTTCGACGGCCCGCGCCGGCGCACCGTCTGGATCGAGGTGGTGCCGGCGGCGCCTCGGGAGCCGGCCACCCGGCCGTGAGCGGGGCGGGCCCGGCCTTCCAGGGACGGGTCGCGGTCCTGGGGGGCACCGGGGCCCAGGGGTGGGGGCTGGCCCTGCGGTGGGCCGCCGCGGGGATTCCCGTGGCCATCGGCTCGCGCGACCCGGGCCGCGCCCGGGAGGCAGCCGCCCGGCTGGCCGTGGCCCTGGAGCGGGCAGGCCTGGGCGCCGCCCACCCGCCCGCCGGCCTCTCCAACCTGGAGGCCGCCCGGTGGGCGGACGTGGCGGTGGTGACGGTGCCGGCCGCCGCCCTCCCCTCGCTGCTGCCGCCGCTGGCGGACGTCCTGCGGACCCAGACCGTGGTGGACGTCTCGGTGAGCCTGGCCCTGCAGCCCGACGGGCGCCTCATCGCCTCGCCGCCGCCCGAGGGCTCCACGGCCCTGCGGGTGCGGGCCCTGCTGGGCGGCCACCCCCGGCTGGCCGCCGCCTTCCACACGGTCTCGGCGACCCTGCTGGCGGAGCCGCACGGCTCTCTTCAGGGCGATGACACGGCCATCTTCGCCGACGACCCCGAGTCGGCCCGGGTCGCCTCGGCCCTGGCCGGCGCCATCGGGCTGCGGCCGGTGCCGGCCGGGGACCTGCGCGACGCGGCCCTGGCCGAGCACCTGGCCGCCCTGCTGATCCGGCTGGGTCGCCGCCACCACCGGCGCGGTCCCGGGATCCGCTTCACCCACCTGGCCCCGGGCTGAGGCCCCTGCCTGCCGTCAGCGGGTCACCACGCTGATGAGCCGCCCCGGCACCACGATCACCTGCCGCACGGTGCGGCCCTCGATCCACCGCTGCACCCGCGGGCTCGCCAGCGCCGCCTGCCGGGCCTCCTCCTCGCCGGCGTCGGCCGGCAGCTCCACCCGGTCCCGCACCTTGCCGTCGACCTGCACCGGCACCGTCAGCCGCTCCACCTGCAGGGCCTGGGGGTCGTAGGCCGGCCACGGCTGCTGGTGGACGCTGGGCTGATGGCCCAGGCTCTCCCACATCGACTCCGTCACGTGCGGGATGAAGGGGGCCAGGGCCAGCACCAGGATCTCCAGGCACTCCCGCACCACGGCCGCATGGGGCCGGCCCGCGGGCCGGTCCTTGTAGCGGTAGAAGGCGTTGACCGCCTCCATCAGGGCGGCGATGGCCGTGTTGAAGGCCAGCTGCTCCTGGCAATCCACCGTCACCTTCTTGAGAGCCTGGTGCACCGCCCGCCGCAGCGCCCGCTCGTCGGGCCCCAGGAGCGCGCCGTCCTGCCCGGGGCGATACGGCTCAACGCCGGCCACCAGCGGCGCGTACGACTCCACCAGCCTCCAGACCCGCTGGATGAACCGCAGCGCGCCCTCAACCCCCGCCGTGCTCCACTCCAGGTCCCGGTCGGGCGGGGCCGCGAAGAGGATGAAGAGCCGGGCGGTGTCGGCGCCGTAGCGGCTCACCACCTCGTCGGGGTCCACCACGTTGCCCCTGGACTTGCTCATGGCCGCACCGCCCAGGGTCACCATCCCCTGGGTGAAGAGGCGCTGGAAGGGCTCCTCCTGCTCCACCAGCCCCTCGTCGTAGAGCACCTTCATGAAGAACCGGGAGTAGAGCAGGTGCAGCACCGCGTGCTCGATGCCGCCGATGTAGTGGTCCACCGGCATCCAGTACCGCACCGCCCGGGGGTCGAAGGGACGCCGGTCCTCCCGGGGCGAGCAGAAGCGCAGGAAGTACCACGACGAGTCGATGAAGGTGTCCATGGTGTCGGTCTCCCGCACCGCGGGCCCGCCGCAGCGCGGGCAGGTGGTGTGGTAGAACTCCGGCGCGGTGGCCAGCGGCGCCTGCCCCCGGGGCGCGAACTCCACCTGGGGCGGCAGCAGCACCGGCAGCTGCTCCTCCGGCACCGGCTGCTCGCCGCAGCGCTGGCAGTAGACGATGGGGATGGGGCAGCCCCAGTAGCGCTGGCGGCTGATGAGCCAGTCGCGCAGTCGGTACTGCACGCTGGCCCGGCCGACGCCCCGCCGCTCCAGCTCCGCCACGATGGCCCGCTTGCCCTCTTCGCTGGGCATGCCGTCGAAGGGGCCGGAGTGTACCATGGTGCCGGGGCCCTCGTAGGCCGCCTCCAGCCGCTCCCCCTCCAGGGGCACCCCGTCGGCAGCGATGACCACCCGCACGGGCAGGCCGTACTTGCGCGCGAACTCGAAGTCGCGCTGGTCGTGGGCCGGCACGCCCATGACGGCGCCGGTGCCGTACTCCATCACCACGTAGTTGCCGACCCAGATGGGCACCGCCTCGCCGTTGATGGGGTTGATGGCGTGAGCGCCGGTGGGCACCCCCACCTTCTCCGCCTCGGCCAGCTCGTGCTCCCGCAGCGCCAGGCCCCGGGCCATCTCGGCCACGGCCTGCTCGTAGGGCGTGCCGGCCGCCAGCCGGGCGGCCAGGGGATGCTGCGGCGAGATGACCATGTAGGTGACGCCGAAGAGCGTGTCGGGCCGGGTGGTGAAGACGGGCAGGTCGTCGCCCGTCTCCTGCACCCGGAAGTGCACCTCGGCCCCCTCGCTGCGCCCGATCCAGTTGCGCTGCATCACCTTGACCCGCTCGGGCCAGCCCGGGAGCCGGTCCAGGTCCTTCAGGAGCCGATCGGCGTAGGCGGTGATGCGCAGGAACCACTGCCGAAGCCGGCGCTGCTCCACCTTGCTGTGGCAGCGCCAGCACTCCCCGTCGCCCACCACCTGCTCGTTGGCCAGCACCGTCTGGCACCCCGGGCACCAGTTGACCCGAGCCTCGGCCCGATAGGCCAGGCCCCTGCGGTACATGAGCAGGAAGAGCCACTGGGTCCACCGGTAGTACTCGGGATCCGACGTGGCCAGCTCCCGGCTCCAGTCGTAGCTGAAGCCCAGGCGCTTCAGCTGGCCCCGCATCACCGCGATGTTGCTGTAGGTCCACTCCGCCGGGTCCCGCCCGTGCTGGATGGCCGCGTTCTCCGCGGGAAGGCCGAAGGCGTCCCATCCCGTGGGGTTGAGGACGTTGTACCCCCGCATGCGGGCAAACCGCGCCACCACGTCCACCAGGGTGTAGTTGCGCAGGTGGCCCATGTGCAGCCGCCCCGACGGGTACGGGAACATCCCCAGCGCGTAGTACTTGGGACGGGAGGGGTCCTCCACCGCCCGGTAGATGCCCCGGGCCTCCCACTCCCGCTGCCAGCGCGCCTCGATGGCCTGCGGATCGTAGGGGCGCACCTCGACGCTTTCGCCGCTCCTCGCCTCGTCGGCCGCCATGCTTCGCTCCGACCTCCTGCCCCCGAAACGAAAGGCGCCCTCCGCCGTTAGAGGCGGAAGGCGCCCACCCTCCGCGGTACCACTCTACTTGACCCGTGCCCCGGGCCGGCATGCCCAGGCACGAGCCCCCTCCCGGCGGATAACGGCCGCCCGGGCGCCTGCGGCGCCCTCCTGGGGCCGTCCCGGGCTACTCGACCCCGACGCCCCTGGCCCGGGGGCCGTTCGCCCGGGAAGCTCCGGGGCGAGTTCGCGGCCGGCGGGTCTGGACTGCCTCGCACCGCCCGGCAGCTCTCTGGCCGTCGACCCGGGCCCGGCCGCTACTGCTCCCCTTCATCGCCGCTCTCTACAAGCAGCGGAGGGTGAAGCCTATCACCCTCCGCGCCGCGCTCGCTAAGAATGGTGGAGCCGAGCGGGATCGAACCGCCGACCTCGTGAATGCCATTCACGCGCTCTCCCAGCTGAGCTACGGCCCCACCGCTGACGCCCCGATTATAGCGAGCCCTTGCAGGCCGGGTCAAGCGGGGCCGCCGTGCGCACCGCCCGCCGGGTCAGCTCCGGATGTCCGCCTGGGTGAAAACCACCCCGGTCCAGACCTCAGCCCGCCCGGCCTCCTGGGATGCAGGCAGCCCCACGAAGGCGGTCATGTAGGGCGCTTCCTGCACCCGCTCGAACCGCAGCCGCACCACCGCCTCGGAGGGGCTCCGCTGCTCGACCACCGCCACCTCCACCGGGTCCAGCACCCGCTCGCCGGCAGGGGTGAAGGCCGCCAGCTTGCCGCTCAGCGCCGGGAAGGCCGCCTCGGTCCACCCGTCCAGCCGCACCTCGAGCGTCACGTCCACCCCGGCCTTGCCGTCCTGCAGGGTGACGGCGCGCACCTCCTGCAGCGTCGCGCTGACGATGGGCGCCGCAGCCGCCGGCGCCTGCTCCTGCGCCGCCGCCGCGAGGCTCCACGCCGCCACCAGGACCAGGCCCAGGACGAAGACGAGAACACGATGAACCGGCCTCATCACCGCCATGCTCCCTCCCGAGGCGTCAAAGTCTGTCGCTTCCGGTTTCTGCTTGCCCGGCGGCCTTCCTGCTCGGCCCCGGCCACCCTTCCTCACCGCACGGGCAGCCGGGGCGCCCCGTCCCACAGCGCCTCCAGGTCGTAAAACTCCCGTTCGGCGTGGTGGAAGACGTGCACCACCACGTCGCCGTAGTCCAGCAGAATCCAGCGGGAGCCCTCCCCGCCCTCCCGGCGGGGCGGTCCCACCCCGGCCCGGTCCAGGGTCTCTTCCACGTGCTCCGCGATGGCCCGCACGTGCGGCGTCGAGGTGCCGCTGGTCACCACGAAGAAGTCGGCCAGAGGGCTGCGCTGCCGCAGATCCAGCACGACCGTCTCCGACGCCTTGCGCTCGTCAGCCGCCCGGGCCGCGAGCAGCGCCCGGCGCACCGACTCCTCCAGACCCACCACCTCCTCCGGCGGCGGCCGCCCGGGCCCCGGAGCCCGCCAGGTCCAGGCCCACGATGACCACCACCTCCTGCGACGGGTCCCGGGCCGGGTCCATGGCCACGGGCCCCTCCTGGCGCATCACGGGCAGGTCCCCCAGCAGGTGCGCCACCCGACGGGCCAGGGGCAGGGCCCGGTCGCTGGTGGCCAGCACCTGGCTGCGGCGCCACCCGAACTCCGTCGCGTTGCCCACCCGCTCCACCCGCACCCCGGCCGCCGCCAGCCTGTCGGCCACCCGGGCGGCCGAACCCGCCACTCCGTTGGCGTTGAGCACCGCCACGCTGCCGGGGGTCTCGAGCACGCCCAGCACCTGCTGGGCGACGCCCGGGATGCGGCGGCGATCCGGCAGCCAGTAGCTGGCACCGGCCACCGTGCCGGGCATGCCCGGCAGCACCCCCGTGGTCAGCTCCGGCCCGCCCTGCCGCACCACCTGGGCCGCGGCCGCCAGGCCCAGCTCCAGAGGAAGGTCCGTCTCCACCATGGCATAGAGCTGCCGGGCCAGCCGGGGCAGACGTACCAGCACCTGGGGCCGGCGCACCGCCTCCAGCAGGGCCCGCGCGAACTCCTGCTGCCGCTGCACCCGGCCGAAGTAGGCGCCCGTGCCGGGATCGTAGGAGACGTCGCCCAGGCCGTCGGCCCGGTAGCGCACGTACTGCAGCGCCTCCCGCCCCGACAGGCGCCGCCGGCCGGGCGCCAGGTCGATGAAGAGGCCCTGGGCCCGATCCACGTAGCGCAGGCGGCGGGGGATCGTCAGCTCCACCCCGCCCACGTCGTCGATGAGCCGCTCGAAGGCCTCGAAGTCCACCCGCACGTAGCCGTCCAGCGGCATCCCCAGCAGGTCCGACAGCGCGTCCATCAGGGCCCGGGGGCCGTAGGTGGAGAAGAGGAGGTTGATCTTGTTGTACGAGCCGTTGGGCAGGCGCACCCGGGTGTCGCGGGGCACCCACAGCATGCCCACGTGGCCGTCCTGCAGGCGCAGGGTGGCCACCACGATGGTGTCGGTGCGCCCGGGGTCGTGAGCCCGGGCGTCCAGCCCCACCACCACCACGGAGAGGTAGCCGTCGGCTGCCTTGCCGTCCCGCAGCGGCCACTCCAGCAGCAGCGCCGGCCACTCCGGCCCCAGCCACAGCGTGGCCGCCAGCGCGGCGGCCGCGCACACCAGCCCGGCCGCCCCCGCCACCAGCCATCGGCGGCGGCGGGCCCGCTGCGCGCCGCCTCTGGCCGCCGCCCGGGCCGCGCCCCCGGGCGCCGGCCCCTCACGCACGGCGCCCACCGCCGCGGCGGGCCAGCAGCCAGTTGCGTGCCTCCACAGTGCGCGGATGGATGAGCAGTCCCCTGTCAAGAAGGTACCGCAGGCGCACGTCCAGGCTCAACAGGCAGGCCTCTTCCAGGCTGCGGGCCGCGGCCTCGCGGATGGAGGCCGCCTCGTCGAAGGCGCGGCCGCTTTCGCCGTAGTCGGCCACCATCACCGCCATCTCCAAGGGGCCCATCCCGGGCCTCCCCGTGGTGTGGTAGCGCACCGCGTCCAGCACGGCCTGGTCCTCGACGCCCAGGTGACGGCGGGCCCACCACGCGGCGGCCCTGCCGTGCAGGAGCTCCGGCGACGACCGCTCCACCGGGTCCGGCGGCACGCCCGCGTCGGCCTCGGCCGCCTGCTCCAGGCTCCGGGCGGGCCAGTCCCGGGCCGCGTCATGCAGCAGGGCCGCCAGGGCCGCCTGGCCCTCGTCCAGCCCGAACCGCCGGGCCAGCTCCCGGGCCATGGCCACCACGCCCTCGATGTGCCGCCAGCGGGGCGCCGTCACCATGTCCCGCACCTGCTGCGCGACCCGGGCCATCTCCGGCCAGATCATTCGCAGCGCGCGCCTCCGTTGGGGCCGCCGGTCAGGCCCGGGCGGCCTCGCGCCTTTCGGCCGCGCCCCCCTCGCCTGCGCCCGCGCCCTGAGCCGGGGCCTGGTAGAGGCGGTACTTGTAGATATAGTCGGCCACCGCCTCCGGCACCAGGTAGCGGATGGGATAGCCGCGCCGCACCCGCTCCCGGATGTCCGACGAGGAGATGGACATGGCCGGCACCTGCACCACGTGGATGCGGTGGGAGAAGCGCCGCCAGAGGTCTCCGATGGCCCCCTCCAGCCTGCCCAGGTCGTAGCCGGGCCGGGTGGCCGCGATGAAGTGGCAGCTGCTCAGAAGCCGCTCCGGATCCTTCCACGTCAGGATCTCCAGGATGGCGTCCGCGCCGGTGATGAAGAAGAGCTGGGCCGACGCCCCCCACAGCCGCCGCGCCTCCTCGATGGTCTCCACGGTGTAGCTGGGCCCGGGGCGGTCGATGTCGAGGCGGGAGACCTCGAAGTAGGGGTTGCCCAGGGTGGCCAGCACCGTCATCAGGTACCGGTGCTCCGCCGGGGTCACCTCGTCGGCCGGCTTGTGAGGCGGCCGCCCCGAGGGCACGAAGAAGACCTTGTCCAGGGCAAACTCGACCCGGGCCCCCTCGGCCGTCACCAGGTGCCCGTAGTGGATGGGATCGAAGGTGCCCCCCATCAGCCCGATGCGCGGCGCCCTCACTCCCGCACCTGCCCGTCTCCCATCACGATGTAGCGGGTGGTGGTCAGCGCCTCCAGCCCCATGGGCCCCCGGACGTGGAGCTTCTGGGTGCTGATGCCGATCTCCGCGCCGAAGCCGAACTGGCCGCCGTCGGTGAAGCGGGTGGAGGCGTTGACGTAGACGGCCGCCGCGTCCACCTCCCGGGTGAAGCGCCGGGCCGCCGCCAGATCCGACGTGACGATGGCCTCGGAGTGGCCGGTGCCGTAGCGGGCGATGTGCTCGATGGCGTCGTCCAGCCCATCCACCACCCGCACGGCCAGGATCAGGTCCAGGTACTCCGTCTCCCAGTCGGCCTCGGTGGCCGGCGTGGCCTGGGGCACGTACTGGCGGGTGCGGGGGCAGCCCCGCAGCTCCACCCCGTGCTCCATGAGCCGCCGCGCCAGGGCCGCCAGGTGGCGCCGGGCGAACGCCTCGTGCACCAGCAGGGTCTCCACCGCGTTGCAGACCGAGGGGCGCTGCACCTTGGCGTTGAGGACGATGGCCTCGGCCATCTCGTACGGCGCCGAGGCGTCCAGGTAGATGTGGCAGTTGCCCACCCCGGTCTCGATGACGGGCACCCGGGCCTGCTCCACCACGGTGCGGATCAGCTCCGCCCCGCCCCGGGGGATGAGCAGGTCCAGAAGCCCCCGGGCCTGCATCATGGCCACGGCGGCCGCCCGATCCGCGGTGGGCACCGCACCGATGGCCCCGTCAGGCAGCCCCGCCGCGGCCGCAGCCTCCTGCAGCACCCGGGCGATGGCGAGGTTGGTGGTCAGGGCCTCGGAGCCGCCCCGCAGGATGACGGCGTTGCCCGACTTGATGCAGAGCCCCGCGGCGTCGGCCGTCACGTCAGGCCGGGCCTCGTAGATGACGCCCACGACGCCCAGCGGCACCCGCACCTGGCTGATCTCCAGGCCGTTGGGCCGGCGCCACGCGCGCACCACCTGGCCCAGTGGGTCCTCCAGGGCCGCCACCTGCTCCAGCCCCCGGGCCATCCTCTCCACCCGGTCCGCGTCCAGGTAGAGCCGGTCCAGCAGCGCCCGGCTCAGGCCCCGGGAGCGGGCCTGCTCCATGTCCCGGGCGTTGGCCTCCAGGATGGCCGGGGTCCGCTCCCGCAGGGCCGCGGCCATGGCCCGCAGCGCCCCGTCCCGGACCGGCGCCGGCAGGCGTGCCAGCTGCCGCGCCGCCCGGCGGGCCCGCTCCGCCATGCTCCGGATCAGGGCCGCCGCGTCCGCGGCTCCGTCTGCCGCGGCCGACGCCCGGGCCGACGCCTCCTGCATCGTCACGCGCCCTCCTCCCGCACCTGGTGCGCCGGAGGGGTCAGCACCAGGTTGTCGCGGTGCACGACCTCCCACGACGTGCGCGCCTGGCCCAGCAGGGCGGGGATCTCGCAGCTCCGCCGGCCCTTGATGCGCCGCAGGTCCGCCGAGCCGAAGCTGACGATGCCCCGCCCCACCTCCTGGCCCCCCGGCGTCACCAGCCGCACCACGCTGCCGGCCCTGAACTCCCCCAGCACCTCCACCACCCCGCTGGCCAGCAGGCTCCGGCCCCTCTGCACCAGAGCCTGGGCTGCCCCGGGGTCGATGACCACCGTGCCGGCCTCGGCCGGGTAGAAGGCCAGCCACTGCTTCTTGCCCCGCAGCCCCCGCGGCAGCGGCTGGAAGAGGGTGCCGGCCCCCTGGCCCGAGGCCACCCGCTCCAGCACGTCGGGCGCCGCCCGGGCGATGAGGGTGGGGATGCCGTTCTCGGCCGCCATGCGAGCGGCCTCCACCTTGGAGCGCATCCCTCCGGTCCCCATGGGGCCCGCCCTGCCTTCCAGCGAGGCCAGGGCCGGGTCCGTGGGGCGCTCCACCACCGGGATGAGCCGGGCCGAGGGGTCCCGCCGGGGATCGGCGGTGTACAGCCCGTCCACGTCGGAGAGGAGCACCAGGAGGTCCGCCTGCACCAGCACGGCCACCATGGCGGCCAGTCGGTCGTTGTCGCCCACCTTGATCTCGTCCACGGCCACGGTGTCGTTTTCGTTGACCACCGGCACCGCGCCCCGGGCCAGCAGCGCCTCCATGGTGCGCCGGGCGTGGTTGAACCGCCCCCGGTCTCGCAGGTCGTCGGCCGTGAGCAGCACCTGGGCCGCAGGCCTCCCCAGCCGTGCGAAGGCCTGCTCGTAGTAGGCCATCAGCAGGCCCTGTCCCACCGCGGCCGCGGCCTGCTTCTCGGGCAGCGTGGAAGGGCGCCGCTTGAGGCCCAGGCGAGGCCAGCCCAGCGCGATGGCCCCCGAGGTGACCAGCACCGCCGACCGCCGGGGCGGCCCCTCCATGAGGGCTACCAGGCTCGCGCACAGGGGCCCCAGGAGCTCGGCCCGCACCTGGCCCCGCCCGTCGGCCACGCTGCTGCTGCCCACCTTGACCACCAGCCGACGGGCCCGGGCCAGCCAGGCCGCCGCGTCGGCCGGGGTGGCAGCGGATGCCCCGTGTTGGCTCATGGTTGCGCCATCCGTTCGTCTCCCGGCGCGCCGGCTCCTTCCGGACGGGCGACCCGCCCGGCACCGGCAGGCTCCCTCACGGCCGGTAGGGCAGCATGCGCCCGCCGATCCACAGCGGGTCGCCCGCGGCGGCGCCCCGCTCCCGCAGCCGGTCCAGCACCCGGGCCCGGCGCAGCACGTCGTAGAGGTACAGCCGCGCGTCCAGCTGCCCCTCCAGGTCCAGCCGGGCGGCCAGACGCTCCAGCCAGGCCGCCCTCAGCACCCATCCCCGCTCGGTGCGCTCCACGTCCACGTGGCGCAGCGAGCGCCCCGTCGAGCGCACCACCCGCACCTCCCCGGCCGGCTGGCCGGCGGCATCAGGGGGGAGCCCTTCGCCGCCGGGCTGCGGCACGGGCGGTGCCATCGCGGCCAGCACGGCGTAGGCCCGGGCCATCAGCTCCCGCACCCCCTGCCCGGTGGCGGCGCTGATGGCATGGGCCTCCAGGCCTCGATCCGCCAGGGCCTTGTGCAGGGCCTCCCACCGGGCCCGCGCCTCGGGGAGGTCCATCTTGTTGGCCGCCACCAGCAGCGGCCGCCGGCTCAGCTCGGGGTCGTAGCGGTGCAGCTCCTGGCGGGTCATCTCCACCGCCTCCAGGGGCTCCAGGCCCTCCTGGCCGCTGGCGTCGACCACCACGATGAGCAGGCGGGTGCGGCGCACGTGGCGCAGGAAGGCGTGCCCCAGCCCCACGCCCCGGTGCGCCCCTTCCACCAGGCCCGGGATGTCGGCCAGGACGAAGCTGGCCCCTTCGCCGACCCTCACCACCCCCAGGTTGGGCGAGAGGGTGGTGAAGGGATAGGCCGCGATCTTGGGGCGGGCGTTGGTGCAGGCTGCCAGCAGGCTGGACTTGCCGGCGTTGGGCGGGCCCACCAGCCCCGCGTCAGCCAGGAGCTGCAGCTCCAGCCGCAGCCGCCGCCGCTCGCCGGGATCCCCCGCCTCCGCCAGGCGGGGCGCCTGGCGCGTGGGCGTGACGAACCGGGCGTTGCCCCGGCCTCCCCGGCCCCCCCTGGCCACCCGCACCCGCGCCCCCGGCCAGGCCAGGTCCGCCAGCCGCTCGCCCGTCTCCGCATCGTAGACCACGGTGCCCACAGGCACCCGCACCACCACGTCCTCCCCGTCGGCGCCCCGCTTGCGCCCTCCGCTGCCGTGGCCGCCCCGCCCTGCCCGGAAGTGGCGGCGGTAGCGGAAGTCCAGCAGGGTCCACAGCCGGGGATCCGCCTCCAGGTAGACGTGCCCTCCCCGGCCGCCGTCGCCCCCGTCGGGGCCGCCCCGGGGCACGTACCGCTCCCGCCGGAAGCTGATGACGCCGTTGCCGCCGTCGCCGCCCTGCACCTCGATGACGGCTTCGTCGACCAGCCGGGCCTCCTTCTCCGGCTCCGCCATCCTCGCCCACCCGTCCGCCGCACGGCCGCGCCGTGCGGCAAAAGCCCCCGGGGCGTCGGCCCCGGGGGCTCTGCGCCCAGAAGCGATGCCCGGCTGCCGTCAGGCGGTGACGGCCTGCACCGGCTCCGGCGCCGGCTCCACCGAGACCACCCGGCGGCCGGCCCGGGTCTCGAAGACGACCCGCCCCTCCACCAGGGCGAAGAGGGTGTGGTCCCGGCCCATGCCCACGTTGCGGCCAGGCCGCAGCCGGGTGCCCCGCTGCCGGATGATGATGCTGCCCGCGCGCACCCACTGGCCGTCGGACCGCTTCACGCCCAGGTACTTGGGGTTGCTGTCACGGCCGTTGCGGGAGCTGCCCACTCCCTTCTTGTGCGCGAAGCGCTGCAGATCCATCAGATCCGTCGCCGGCATCCGTCCGCCGTGAACCATGCCGCTCACCCCCATGCCGCTGCACCACCTTGACGTGCCGGCCGTAGCGTCGGGCGATCTCCTCGATGCCCAGCACCGCCGTCTCCAGCACCGCCTGGGCCCGCTCCCAGGCCTCCCGCTCCGTGACGGCCGGCCCCAGCCTCATCTCCAGATAGCCGTCGCCTGCCTGCACCTCGGCCGGCAGCCCCAGGTGCCGGGTCACCCCCAGCACCGCCGCCTGCAGCACCGCCGACGCGCCGGCGCAGACGATGTCGTGGCCCCGGGCGGCGAAGCCGGTGTGGCCGCGGGCACAGAAGCCCTCGACGGCTCCGTCCTGGCCCCGGAACACCTCCACCACCAGCATCCGGGCCCGGCTAGCCGGCCACCTCCACCCGCTCGATGGCCAGCCGGGTGTAGGGCTGGCGGTGACCGTACCGGCGCCGGTAGTTGACCTTGGGCTTGTACTTGAAGACCAGCACCTTGGGGCCGCGCCCGTGCTCCACCACCCGGGCCACCGCCCGGGCCCCGGCCACCACCGGGTCGCCCACCAGCAGCCGGTCCGCCTGGCGCACCATCAGCACCCGCTCCAGGCTCAGCTCCTGACCCACGGGCGCCTCCAGGCGCTCGACCGTGATGACGTCGCCCGGCGCGACCCGGTACTGCCGCCCTCCCACGTCGACGATGGCGTAGTCGGCCACGATCCCCTCACCTTTCTTCAGCGACGCCGCACGAGTGGCATTGTAGCACCCGGGCCGGACCCCGTCAAAGGCGGTGCCGCCGCCGGCGCGGTGCGGCCCTCAGCTGGCCGAGACCACCCGCCCCTTCGCGTAGGTGCGGAAGACCTTGGTGATCTCCACCCGCAGCTTCTGGCCGACGTGCCGGGCGCCGCCTTCGATGTCCACCACGTAGCCCTGCAGGCGGGCGATGCCGTCCCGGGGGTTGGAGACGTGGGGCTCCTCCACCTCCAGGTCCACCACCTGGCCCTCCCGCACCGGCAGGGCCATCTCCTCCACCTCCCGCCGGCTGCCCACGGTCACCACCCGCATCTGCTCCATGTGGACGTCGTCGCTGCCCCGCACGTAGATGACCTTGCCCGTCTCCGACTCCAGCCGCCTCAGGTTGGCGCCCCCGACGCCGATGACCTGGGCCGCCACGGCCGGGTGGGTGGCCACCAGGATGGCCTCGCCCTGCGCGCTGCGGGCCAGGCGCAGGATCTCCCGCTCCACCCGGTGGGCCATGGTGGCCTCGGAGAGCACCCGCCCCGTGCCCTGGCAGTAGGGGCAGGGCTTCTGCAGCACCGCGTAGAGGTCTTCCCGCACCTTCTTGCGGGTCAGCTCCACCAGCCCCAGCCGGGTGAAGCCCAGCACGTGGGTGCGGGTCCGATCCCGCGCCAGCTCCGCCGTGAGCCGCCCGAGCACCTGATCCCGGTCCTCCTTGCGATCCATGTCGATGAAGTCCACCAGGATGATGCCGCCCAGATCCCGCAGGCGGATCTGGCGCGCGATCTCCACGGCCGCCTCCAGGTTGGTGCGCAGCACGGTGTCGGCCAGGCTGGTGGTGCCGATGTACCGCCCCGTGTTGACGTCGATGGAGGTGAAGGCCTCGGTGCGGTCGATGACCAGGTAGCCCCCGCAGTCGAGCCAGACCCGCCGGTCCAGGGCCCGGGCCAGCTCCGCCTCCACCCCGTACTCCTCGAAGAGGGGGCGCTCCCCCTGGTACAGCTTGACCCGGTCCTTCAGCGACGGCCCCACCAGCGACTCGGCCAGCTCCAGCACCTTCTGGTACTCCGCCCGGGAGTCCACCACCACCGCGGCCAGATCCTCGCTGAAGACGTCCCGCACCAGCCGGTAGAGGAGGTCGTGATCCCGGTACAGGAGGGCCGGCGCGGAGACCCGCCGCGACTTCTGGAGCACCCGGTCCCAAACCTTGAGCAAGAAGCGCAGGTCGGCCTCCAGCTCCGCCTCCTCCCGCCCCTCGGCCACGGTGCGCACGATGAGCCCCATCCCCTTGGGGCGGAGGCGGCGGGCGATGGCCTTGAGCCGGTTGCGCTCGGCCTCGTCGGCGATGCGCCGGGAGATGCCCACGTACTCGGTGGAGGGAGCCAGCACCAGGTAGCGCCCGGGCAGGGTGGGGTGGGTCACCACCCGGGCCCCCTTGGTGCCGATGGGGTCCTTGACCACCTGCACCACGATCTCCTGGCCCTCGTGCAGCCGGGCAGGCCGGGCCCGCCGGGGCCTGGCCTCCACCGTCTCGGTCTCCCCGTCGGGCTCCCGGGCGTCCACGTAGAGGGGGGCGTCGGCCAGGTAGAGGAAGGCGTTGCGCTCGAGGCCGATGTTGACGAAGGCGGCCTGCATGCCGGGCAGGACGTTTTCGACGCGGCCCTTGTAGATGTTGCCGGCCACCGACTGGTGAGCCTCGCGTTCGATGTGGATCTCGACCAGGCGCTTGTCCTCCAGCACCGCGGCGCGCGTCTCGCCGTGGTTGACGTTGATCAGGATCTCCCGCACCATCTCCCCCGTTCAGCTCCTGTCACCTTCCCCCGGACCTCCACCGCGGCGCTCACACCCTTCGATAGGGAACGCCGGAAA
>DATCKV010000067.1:0-7034 GCA_036564285.1 Limnochordales bacterium | reverse complement strand
CGGTCCACCGCCGCCCGCAGCTCCAGCGAGCTGCGGCCGGCGGCGCTGCGCGAGGCCCACGCCGTGGCCACCTGGGCTGCCTGACGGGTGCGCCGCTGCAGCTCCCGCAGCCGCTCGGCCAGGAGCCCGGCCTGCTCCCGGGCCGAGGCGGCCAGGGAGCTCGCCTGCCCCGCGGCGTCCAGGGCCTGACCCGCTGCCTTGCGGGCGCCGGCCGCCATCTGCCCCAGGCGGGCCTCCAGCTCCGCCAGCTGCCGCACCGTCTCCCGAGCCTCTCCGGCAACCCGGCGCAGCTCCTCCGCCACCACGCCGACGCCGTGAGGCTGACCCTCCATGCGGGCGCTCTCGATGGCGGCGCTCAGGGCCAGCACCTTGGACTCCCCGCCGAAGTCCCGGACGCGGTCGGCCAGGGACCGAAACGCCTCGACGCCCTCCTCCAGCGCGGCGGCCTCCCGGTCCAGTCGCCGAGCCGCCTCGGCCATCGCCTCCATCCGCCCCTGCAGCGCCTGCAGGGTCTCGGCCTGGCGCGCCGCGTCCGCGGCCCGCTCACTCAGGCCCTCCCCCAGCCGGGTGAACCACGGCCCCAGCGCCGTGGCCAGGGCCTGCTGGCCCTGATCCGCGACCTGCAGCTGGCGCCTCAGGGCAGCCAGGGGCCTGGCGCTGGCCCGGGCCAGCCAGGCGCCGCCCACCAGGCCCGCCACCAGGATGCCGGCCGCGACGGCCCAGAGGCTGGCGCGGGCGTCGCGCTCCAGGCTCTCCGAGGCCTGCCCCACGATGGACTGCCGCTGGGAGATGACCCGCCGCATGGAGTCGACGGTGGTCGCGGCGCTGGCCAGGCGCTGGGCCACCTCCCGGGCCTGATCCCGGCTGATGACCAGCACCCCGCCGGGCGCCCCCGCCTCGTCCAGGGCTCCCCACTCGGTCAGCTGCCGCTGGATGCCCTGCAGCTGCACCTGCACCTCCTCCAGGCTGCTGTCGTGCTCCTGCCAGGAGTCGTACAGGGCCGAGAAGGAGTCGGTGACGCTGCGCACCAGGCGCCCGCCCACATACCAGCTGCCGGCCACGGCCAGCACCGCCAGGATCACGCCGACGGCCACGAACTGCCCGGTGACCCCCCGGGCAGCGGCCGCCGGCACGGCCAGGGCGCTCACCTGGGCCACACCCGCGGCCCGCCCCGCAGCCGGCCCGCCCACTTGCTGCGCCATAGGGGCGTCCCTGCCCTCCCGCATGCGGCAGCCCCTGACGGGGCCTGCCGCAGCGTCGCGACTTTCGACACCGGCCGACCGTTGACCTCTAATTGCCAGACCAGGAGAGGGCTGGCGGCCAGCGGGCCGCCTCCAGGAGCAGCCGGGGATCCACGAAGCCCCCCGGCAGCCATGCGGCCCAGTGCAGGTGCGGGCCCGTGGCGAAGCCCGTAGCGCCCACCTCCCCGAGGAGCTGGCCCTTGCGCACCGTTTGCCCCTCGTGCACGACCATCGTGCGGAGGTGCAGGTACGAGGTGAACAGCCCCCAGCCGTGGTCCACGATGACCGTGTTGCCGGTGGCCAGGAGCGCGCGGGCCAGCACCACCTGCCCGGCGTTGGCGGCCCTCACAGGCGTGCCCGCCGGCGCGGCCAGGTCAAGGCCCGAGTGGCGCTCGGTGATGCGGCCGTTGATCTCCCGGATCAGGCCGAACTCGCTGGTGATGCGCAGGGGCCCCTCCAGCGGCCAGACGAAGGCCCCCTCCCACAGCGGCCGGGGGCTGGAGCGGGCCCGGGCCGCGTCCACCGCAGCCTGCTCCTGCTGCAGCCGCCGGGCCGTGGCCGGGTCCTGGGGACGCACCAGGGCCTCCTTGGACGGGGGCACCGTCAGCCGCTGGAGCGGGTAGGCCCTGGGATGCACCTTCACCGCACGCTCGGCACGCTCGCCCCCCGGGCCCTGCACCGTCAGGGTGTAGGTGCCGGGCCGCAGGTGGTAGGCGAGGGCCACCAGGGCCACCGCCCGGTCCGGCCCGGCCGGATAGAAGCCGAAGCGCTGCCCCGCCAGCTCCCCGCTCCACCCCTCGGGCCCCCCGCGCAGGGCCGGCCCCGCCAGCGTCGCCGCCACGAACTCCCCCGGGCCCACCTCTTCCGGCGCCACCGACAGGCTCCAGGAGGCCGGGGCCGAGCCGGCACGCCCGCCCCCGCCCAGCAGCACGGCCGCCAGCACCCACGCCGCCGCGGCCCGCAGCGCCCGAGCCCCCGCGGCCCCGGCCGCGCCGCCCGCTCGCCCGGGGTGCGTCACCGACCCGCCTCCTCCCGCTCGAGATGGGCCACGACCTCCACGTGGGCCGTGTGGGGGAAGAGGTCCACGGGCTGCACGGACCCCCACCGGTAGGCGATGCCCGCCGCCCCCGCCCGCTGCGTCAGCTGCCGCAGGTCCCGGGCCATGGTGGCCGGGTTGCATGAGACGTAGACTAGCAGATCCGGGCCCAGCGCGGCGAGGGCCTCCACCACGCCGGGCTCGAGGCCCCGCCGGGGCGGGTCCACCACCACCATCACGGGGCCGCCCGCCGCGGCGCGCCACTTCGCCGCCTGCTGCGGCAGCACCTCCTCCACCCGCCCCGCCACGAACCGGGCGGAGGCGATGCCGTTGAGGGCCGCGTTGGCCTGCGCGTCGCTCACCGCCCGGGGGTCCTCCTCCACCCCCACCACCTGGCCCACCAGGTCGGCGACGGCCAGCCCGATGCCCCCCACCCCGCAGTACAGGTCCACCAGCAGCCCCGTCCCCGGCGCCAGGCCCCGGCCGCGCAGGAAGCCCTCCACCCGCTCCCGCACCTCCCGGTACAGCGCGTCGGCCTGGCGGGTGTTGACCTGGAAGAAGGCGGTGGCCGACAGCCGCAGGGTCAGGCCGGCCACCCGCTCGTAGAGGTGATCCCGGCCCCAGACGAGGCGGTTCTCCGGGCCCAGCACCACGTTGGTGCGGCGGGGGTTGACGTTCTGCACGACCCCCACCAGCTCCGGCACCCGCTCCCGCACCCGCCGGGCCAGCTCCACGAGCGCCCCGGGCCGGGGCTCCTCCCGGGACGCGGTGACCACCACCAGCAGTCCCTCGCCCGTGCCCTCCCCCGTGCGCGCCAGCACGTGGCGCACCCAGCCCCGGCCCGTGGCCTCGTCGTACGGCTGCAGCCCCAGGGCCTCCAGGGCCTCCCGGGCGGCGGCCGCCAGGCGCACGTTGAGAGGGTGCTGCACCGCGCAGGCCGGCACCGCCACCACCTGGTGGGTGCCCCGCCGGAAGAAGCCCAGTACCGGCCGCCCCTGGCCGTCCGCTGCCACGGGATGCAGGGCCTTGTTGCGGTAGCCCCAGGGCGCCTCCATGCCCAGCGCGGGCCGCACCCGGCTCTCCGCCTCCCTCACGCCCCCGATGCGCTGGAGCGCGTCCACCACGGTGCGGCGCTTCGCCTCCAGCTGGGCGGGGTACGCCAGCGCCATGAGCGGGCAGCCGCCGCACTCCCCCGCCACCGGGCACGGGGGTGCCACCCGCCGCGGCGAGCCTCTCAGCACGCGCTCGGCCCGCGCCCGGGCGTGGCGGGCCGCTCGCTGGGTCACCACGGCCTGCACCCGGTCTCCCGGGAGACCGCCCTCCACGAAGACGACGAAGCCCCCCGCCGTGCGCGCGACGCCGTCCCCGTGCGGGTCCAGCGACTGCACCTCCAGCTCCAGCCTCTCCCCCTCGGCCGGCACGCCGGGGGCCGGGGCCTGCGTCTCGCTTCGGGCCACGGTCGGCTCGCCTCCCCGTACTATCCCGCCCCCGCGGCAGCGTATCCATCCGGGCGAGAGTGGACAACGGAGGGACGCTTCGATGGTGAAGAGCCGCCGCCTGCTGGGCCTCCAGGTCATCGACCTCGACAGCGGCCGGGCGGTGGGCCGGGTCAACCGCCTCATCTTCGACCCCCGGGGCCGACGGGTCTGCGCCTTCGTGGTGGCCTCGGGCCACTGGCCGGCCGAGGATCAGGTGCTGGAGTGGGGCCGGGCCGCAGGCGTGGGCCAGCACGCCATCACCGTCCGTGGGGCGCAGTCGCTGGCCCGACCCGCCTCCGTGCCGGAGCTGCAGCCCCTGCTGCGGCGGCCCCTGCGGGTCTACGGCACCCGGGTGCTGACCGAGGACGGCGACTTCCTGGGCAGCGTGGAGGAGCTCCTCATCGACCCGCGCACGGGCCAGGTGGAGCGGGTCATCCTGGCGCCGGCCGGGCTGGCCCAGCGGCTGCGGGGCCGGGCCTCCATCCCTGCCGACGCCGTGCTGGTCATGGGGGAAGACGCCATGGTGGTGCGGGCTGCGACGGTGGCCCAGCCCGCCCGGGCCGCCCACCTGTCCGCCGCCGGACCGCTGGCCCCCGGCGACGGGCAGGCCCGGCCGCCGGCCGCACCGGAGCCCGGGCGCGCCGCCCCGAGCCCCGTGGCCTCCCTGCAGGCCGCGGCGCGGCGGGGATGGGCCGCCTTGCGGGGGCGACGGGCCCCGCCCCCTTCCCGGGACGGCGATGCCGGAGGTCCCGGCCAGACTTCGGCGTAGGGCGGCGCGCCCGCGCCCGCCCCGATCCGGAGGCCTACCGCTTCTCCGCTGCCACCAATCCCACGCCCTCCCGGGCCACGCCCCGCAGGGGGACCAGCCCCGCCGCCTCCATCATGGCCTCGATCCGGGCCGTGGTGAGCCGGGTGCAGCCGTGGGGGCTCTCCCCCGGCCGCAGCACCCAGTCCACCACCAGCAGCACGCCCCCCGGCGCCAGCAGCCGGGCCACCTCGGCCACGGCCCGGCCCGGCTCCCGCATGCAGTGGAGGCTGTAGGTGAAGGTGGCGGCCGAGAAGCGCGCCGGCGCCAGCATCCCCAGGTGGTGAGCGTCCTGGCGCAGGCAGCCTACCAGGTGCTCGACGCCCAACCGGCTGGCCTCCTGGAAGGCCCGTGGAAAGCCCGCGTCGCTGACGTCCACGCCCAGCACCGGCCGCCCGGTCTCCCGGGCCAGGCGGGCCGCCAGCATCCCTTCGAAGCAGCCCACGTCCAGGATGGCCCTGCCGCCTCGCAGCCGGGCCCGCGCCGACGCCGCCACCTCCCAGCGCCGCCGCCACGCCTCGTAGCGCCACGTCCAGGGCACCGGCCGGCGAGCGCCGCCCGGCCGCGGCGCGCGCCGACCGCCCGGCGACGGCCCGGGGGCCTGCCCCGGGGTCCCGCCCCCCGGGCCGCCTCGGGCCATGAGCGCCTCCAGTACGGCCCCCACGGTGGCCTCGACGCTTCCCCACACGGCCAGGCCCGAGGAGCCGGCCATGGGGACCTCAGCCCTCCTGCCCCGCCGCCGCCCGGGCCGCCCCCGCCTGCTCGCCCTCGCGGCCGGCCTCCTTGAGCCACTCCCGGGCCGCCATCAGCACGGGATCCCAGACGGGGGCGAAGGGGGGCGCGTAGCTGAGGTCCAGCTCGGCCACCTCCTCCACCGCCATCCCGGCCGTCACCGCCGCCGCCAGCACGTCGATGCGCTTGGCCACCGCTCCCGCCGGCCCCACCGCCTGGGCCCCCAGCAGCCGCCCCGTGCGCCGGTCGCCCACCAGCCAGACGTGCACCGGCCCCGGCCCGGGGTAGTAGTGGGCACGGCTGCCGTGGCGGACGTGGGCCGTCACCGCCTCCCAGCCGGCCCGGGCCGCCTCGTCCTCCGTCAGGCCCGTGCGGCCCACCTCCAGGTCGAAGGCCCGCAGGGCCGCGGTGCCCACGACGCCCCGGAAGACCGCGTCGCCCCCGGCGGCGTTCTCGCCGGCCACGCGGCCCATCTTGTTGGAGGTGGTGCCCAGCGGGATCCAGGCCGGTCGGCCCAGCACCCGGTGCCAGGTCTCGACGCCGTCGCCCGCCGCGAAGACGTCGGGCGCGCTGGTGCGCAGCCGATCGTCGACGGCCACGGCCCCGGTGGCCCCCAGCCGGATGCCGGCCTGGCGGGCCAGCTCGACGTTGGGGCGGATACCCGTGGCCAGCAGCACCAGGTCGGCCGGCAGGCTGCGCCCCGAAGCGGTGACGACGGAGTCGGCCGGGCCGTCGTCGCCCGGGCCGTCCACGGCCGCCAGCGCCTCGCCGGTGTAGACCGCCACCCCTCGCTTGCGGAGCTCCCCCTCGACCAGGGCCGCCAGCTGCGGGTGGTAGCCCGGCAGCACCTGCGGCGCCATCTCCACCAGCGCCACCTCGAAGCCCCGCCCCACCAGCGCCTCGGCCACCTCGAGCCCGATGGGCCCCGCCCCCACCAGCACCGCCCGTGGGGCCCGCCCTCCCGGCAGCGCCCCCGGGGCCCGCAGCTGCTCGAGGCGCTCCCGCATGGCGATGCCGTCTTCCAGGGTGCGCAACACGAAGACGCCCGGCCGCCGCACCCCCGGCGCCGGCGGCCGCACCGGCGAGGCGCCCGTGGCCAGCACCAGGCGGTCGTAGCCGTACTCCAGCGTCTGGCCGTCCTCCAGGCGGCGCACCCGCACCGTCCGGGAACCGGGGTCGATGGCGATTACCTCATGGCGCACGAAGACGTCGATGCCCCGCCGCTCCTTGAAGAAGGAGGGCGAGTAGACCACCAGGTCCTCGGCGCGGCCCACCAGGCCCCCCAGGTAGTAGGGCAGGCCGCACGAGCCGTACGAGACGTACCCCGTCCGCTCGAAGACCCGGATCTCCAGACCCGGGTCCAGCCGGCGGGCCCGGGAGGCCGCGCTCATGCCCGCGGCTACCCCGCCCACCACCACCAGCCGCCGCCTCGCCCCCATGCCGCCCCACCGTCTCCCGCTCAGCGGCCGCCGTGGTCGTGAGGGTGGTCGTGGGGGTGGTCATGATGGTGAGGGTGATCGGGGTCGTGCTCGTGGCGGTCGGCCTCGTCCTCCCCGCCGTCGTCCCACGGGTCCCCCGGCGCCTCGGCCATCCCCACCGCTGCCAGCACGTACTGGAGCATGACCGCCTCGGGCACGGCGCCCTCCACCTCTTCCCGGTCGTTGATGACCGTCTTGGGCACGCCGTAGACGCCGTAGCGGTCTGCCAGCTCCGGGAACTCCAGGGCCTCCACCATGTCGGCC
>DATCKV010000066.1:0-11822 GCA_036564285.1 Limnochordales bacterium | reverse complement strand
ACCCGCCAGTTGTAGTCGGTCGGTCTGGACAGCCAATCCTGGATGTAGTGGCCGTGGATGACGCGGAGGCGTCCCAGCGCTCCCTGCCGCACCATCCAGCGGGCCTGCTGGATCATGGGGTAGTATCGATACTGGTAGTTGACGGCGTACACGCCTCGGCTGTCGGCAGCCAGCCGCTGCAGGTCCCGCGCCTCTTCCAGCGATGTCGCGAGGGGCTTCTCGCATATCACGTGCTTCCCCGCCGCGACGGCGCGCCGGACCAGGGGCGCGTGCAGGCGGTTGCCCGTGCAGATGTGCACCACGTCGATGGAGGGGTCGTCCACCAGGGCCTCGTGAGCGTCATAGACGCGGGGGACCCCGAAGCGCTCGGCCACGGCTCGACCGCGGCCGGGCTCCCGGGTGGAGATGGCGACCACATCGACGCCCTCCACGCGGCGCAGCGCCTCCACGTGCGCGGGCCCGATGAACCCCATGCCGCAGACCCCCGCGCGGATGCGCGGCCTTGCGACGCTCGTCACGGTGACCATCCCTTCAATCCCCACCGGGCGACAAGATCTCAGCGGGACGCGGCCGGTACGGCGAGCCGCATGACGGCTTCTGGCGTCGCGGTGCTCCCCTCCAGCTCCCCGGCCAGCTCGCCCTCCCGCATGACGAGGATCCGATCGGCCAAGCCCAGCACCTCGGACAGGTCCGAACTGATGAGCAGGATCCCGACGCCCTGTGCTGCGATGTCGTCGATGAGCTTGTAGATTTCCGCGCGCGCCGCGACGTCGACGCCTCGCGTCGGCTCATCGAGGATGATGACGCGGCTCCGGCTGGCCAGCCACCGGGCCAGCACGACCTTTTGCTGGTTGCCGCCTGACAGGTTGGAGACGGGCTGGAGGTCGCTCCTGGCCCGGATCTGCAGGCGCTCCATCAGGCTCGCTGCCAGTTCTCGCTCACGCCGCCGCCTGACCACCCCCAGCGCGCTGGCCAGCTGCCGGAGGACCGCCAGGGTCAGGTTGTGCCGCACGGGGTGCTCCAGGAGAAGCCCTTGGGTCTTTCGGTCCTCCGGCACGAACCCGATCCCGGCCCGGACCGCATCATCAGGGCTGCGGATGTCCACGGGTCGTCCGGCCACCCAGATGCGCCCCGCCGCCGGGCGGTCGGCTCCAAAGATGGCTCGCGCCATCTCGGTTCGGCCGCTGCCCACCAGGCCGGCCACGCCCAGCACTTCGCCGGCTCGGAGGGAAAAGGAGATGGTGCCTCTCTGCCCGGGAAGCTTGAGCTGCTCCACGCGGAGCACCTCCGGGCCGGGCTTTCCCCTCCTCCTGGGAAAGGTCCGGTAGACGTCGCGTCCGACCATGGCCCGGATCAGGGTGTCCTCGTCGACGCTCCTGAGGTCGAAGGTCCCCACCTTGCGGCCGTCTCGGAGGACCGTGACACGGCTGCCGATCGCGAAGACCTCCGCCAGCCGGTGGGAGATGAAGATGACCCCGACGTGCCCCTGGTCGGCCAGCCGCCGTATCACGTAGAACAGCGCGGACACCTCGTCCTCGCTCAGGCTGGAGGTCGGCTCGTCGAGGATGAGCAGACGGGGCTTGAAGCGCAGCGCCCGCGCAATCTCCACCAGCTGCTGCTGGGCTACCGACAGCTGGCGTACAGGAGCGTCGAGGTCTACCGAGGCGCCCAGCTGCTGGAGCAGCGCCGCGGCCTGCCGGCGTGCCTCGCGCCAGTCGACCACGTTGAGGGCCCGCCCGACGGGCGAGCTGGGAGCGGGAAGCGCACCGAGCAGGATGTTCTCTGCCGCCGTGAATTGGGGTACCAGGGCCAGTTCCTGGTACACCGTGGAGATGCCGGCCCGCTGCGCGTCGAGGGGAGACGTGAAGCGCACGGGCCGCCCGTCCAGCAGAATGGTGCCGGCGTCGGGCGCCAGGGCTCCCGATAGGATCTTCACGAGCGTGGATTTCCCGGCCCCGTTCTCTCCCAACAGGACGTGGATCTCGCCTGCCGCCACGTCCAGGTCGACCTGGTCCAGCGCGACCACTCCCGGGAAGCGCTTCGTGATGCCGCGGCAGGAGAGGACCCAGCTCACGCCTGGCTCATCTCCGGATCCGCCCCCGTCCCATGACGGCGCAGGGAGCGGGCGGTGGGGCCCGATCTGGGCCGCACCGCCCGTCTGCCCTTCGCCGGACTCAGAAGCCCAGGGCCATCCACTGGTTCACGTTGCTCGCGTCGATGAGGGTGGCGTCCAGCAGGATCTCCTTAGGCATCGCCGGCTCCCACAGCTCGGAGAGGCCCTGCCCCTTTGCGATGCGGTAGGCGATTTCCACGGCACTGGCAGCCATGACCGGGCTGTAGTTGAAGGTGGCCGCGTACGGGGGCACGCCGTCGCGGATCATCTCCATGGCGCGGCGCAGGGGCCCGACGCCGGTGACGAACATCTCCCGCTCTCGCCGGGCATTGCGGATGGCCTGGATGACCCCCATGGCCATGTCGTCGTCATGGGTGTACACGGCGTCGATGCGGCGATGGGCCTGCAGGATGTTCTCCATCACGCGCAGCCCTCGGTCCGGCAGGAAGTCGGCGTTCTGTGAGGCGACGACCTGGATACCCGGGTACTGCCGGATCACCTCGTAAAAACCTCGGGAGCGGTCCTCCGTCACGGAGATCCCAGGCAAGCCCTGGATCTCGACGACGATGCCGCGCCCGTTGAGACGCCGCGCGATGTACTCGCCGGCGGCGCGCCCGATGCCGTAGTTGTCGCCCCCGATGTAAGTGGTGTAGACCGGCTCGGAGAGCTTGCGGTCGAGGTTGACCAGCGGAATGCCGGCCTCCTTCACCTTGCGCGCGACCGGCGTCAGCGCAGCGCCGTCCATGGGCAGCAGCACGATGACGTCGACCTTCCGAGCGATGAGCGACTCCACGTCGGCGATCTGCTTCTGCACGCTGTTGAGCCCGTCGGTAAGCACCAGTTCGATGTCGGGGTGCCGGCGCGCGGCCTCCCGAGCGAACTGCTGGATGGCAGCGAGCCACCCGTGGTCGGCGCCCGGCGAGGAGAAGCCGATGACGACCTTGTCGGAGGCAGCCGTGGCGGATGCCGCAGTGAAGGCAGTCGCCAGTGCCGCAGCCACCACAGCCAGCACGAGGTACTTCGTGGCAACCCAGGAGCGCATGTGTCGCCGACCTCCCATCTGGTTGACCGGCCGGCCTGGCCGTCACGCTCCGGCCAGGCATCTCCCTCGGGCCGGCCGCTCCCTGTTGAATCACGACCGAACTCGCCTCACGCTACCCTGGAACCCGCTTGCGTGCCGATGATCGGAGCCCTCGCACCACCCCCCTTTCCCGAGAGGAGGCACCTTGCTCGCCGTCAGGCAGAGCGGCGAGGACGCTGGAGCAGGACCGCGGCCGCGATGATGAGGCCCCGAGCCAGGTACTGGAAGTAAGGTGATACGTTCAGCAGGTTGAGGACGTTGGCGATCGCGCCCAGAATGAGGAGACCGAAGAAGGTCCCGATGAAGGTGCCTCGGCCGCCGCTCAGCGATGCGCCGCCTACCACGACGGCGGCGATAGCGTCCAGTTCGTAGAAGGAGCCCGCGATGGGCGAGCCCGTGTTCATGCGAGAGGTGATGACGAGGGAGCCGATGGCCGCCGCGAGGCCGCTCAGGGTGTATGCAGCCAGCTTGACCCTGTCCACCCGGACGCCGGCCAGCCTGGCCGCTTCCTCGTTGCCACCTACCGCCAGCAGGTTGCGCCCGAAGACGGTGTACTGCAGCGTCAGGTGTCCCAGCAGGTAGGTGAGCAGCAGCAGGGCGATGGGGGTCGGTACGGGGCCGATGCTCCCGTTGCCGAGCCAGTAGAAGGCGTTCTCCGTGAAGGGCCCGTAGACCGGCTGTCCGTTGGTCGCGATGAGCGCCACCCCTTTGGCGACTGCCATCATGGACAGCGTCGCCACGAACGGCGCCACCCGCCCCCGAGCCACCAGGAGACCGTTGAAGAGACCCGCTGCCGTACCCGCTGCGAGCCCGACCAGCACCATGGCCAGCACCCCGTGGCCCTGGGCCATCATGGAGAGGACACTGACCATGGCGACAATAGACCCGACCGATAGGTCGATACCGCCTGTGACGATCACCAGCATCTCTCCGGCCGCGACGATGCCGATGTCCGCTACCTGGCGCAGGACGTTGGTGAGGTTGGTCCGGGTCAGGAAGTGGGGGGAGAGGGCCGCCGCCACCGCGGCGAACAGCAGGAATACCAGGGCCACGCTGTAGTCCCGCCACAGGAGCCGGGCGACGTCGGCGAGCATGGCTCCGGGTCTGCGGAGTGCGGAAGCGACCGTCGAGGAGCGGTCATAAGGGGTGGGGTTGCTCACCGCCTCAGACTCCTTTCCAGGGCCTCGGCCGACAGCACCTCGTCCAGTGCCAGCACGGCCGCCCCCAGCACGCCGCTGAGCGGGTCCGTCACCGAGCGCTCGATGCGGAGATGGCGGGTAGCCAGCGGCAGGGAGCGGCGGTAGACGGCCTCACGAATGGATGCCAGCAGGAGGTCCCCGATCTGCGCCACGCCCCCGCCGATGACGACGAGGGACGGGTTGAACATGTTGACGATGGACGCGAGCACCTTGCCGACCAGGCGGCCGGTCTCCCGGACCACCTCGATGGCCCCGGGGTCCCCTTTAGCCGCCAGCTGGCCCACGTCCACGGCGGTCAGGTCACGGTCGGGGTGCTCCGCCAGAAAGTCCGCGACCAGGGGCGCTCGGCCCTCGCGAGCCGCTTCGCGCGCGCGGCGGGCGATGCCGGGGCCTCCGGCCAGTGCCTCCAGGCACCCCGTGTTGCCGCACCGGCAAACCACATCGGCCCCATCCACCGCGATGTGGCCGATGTCTCCGGCGCAACCGTCCGAGCCGCGATAGAGGCGGCCCTGCAGGACGATCCCGGCCCCGATCCCCGTGCCTATCTTGACGTAGATGAAGTTCTCGGCCTGTCGACCGAGGCCCGCGAACTGCTCCCCCAGAGCCATGATGTTGACGTCGTTGTCCACGTACGCGGGGCATCCCAGCACCTCGGTCAGGTGCTCCTTGATGGGGAACTGATTCCAGCCCGGCATGATGGGCGGAGAGACCGTGCGGCCCAGCTGGTAGTCGACAGGGCCAGGCACCCCCATGCCGACCGCCAGCACCTTCTCGGGAGGCGTTCCCAGTTTCGCCAGCAGCTGCCGGGCCATGCGGGTGACCAGATCCAGGATGACCGCTGGGCCTTCAGCCACGTCCACCGGCTGTGCCTCGTGGGCCAGGATGTTGACGTGGAGATCCGTGATGGCTACGTCGAGGCTCGTGGCGCCGAGGTCGACGGCCACGATGACCCCCGCGTCGGCGCTCAGCTGCAGCAGCCTGGCCTTACGTCCACCGGTGGAGGGGGCAAGCCCTACCTCCCGGACCAGGCCCACCTTGGTCAGCTCTTCCAGGTGGCGGGCCAGCTGGCCGCGCGTGATGCCCAGCTGACGGGCGAGGTCGGCCCTGCTGAGCGGCCCCCTGTATCGCAGCGCCTGAATCACCGCATGTCGGACATTGGCGGCCGTTCTTTCGTGCGAACCCATCGTGCCTTTGCTGCCGTTAGGGCAAGTTCTGACGGAGTATTCGCCAATTGCTGCAGAAACTCCTGCCGCTTGTGTCGCTTTGGACCTGACTTACGACCGGATCGTTCAGAAGTCGACAGGGAACCTGCCATCGCCGTCGAACCCTGGCGCAGGGCAGCAGGCGACTGGGAGGGAGGACGACCGGTGAAGCTGGGCGTCTTCACGGTGCTGTTCGGTGGCAGGCCGCTGGAGGAGGTGCTCGACTACGTCAAGTCACGCGGACTTGACGCGGTCGAGATCGGCTGCGGAGGGTACCCCGGCAAGGCCCACTGCGATCCCGATCGCCTTCTCGAGGACGATGAGGCCCTGCAGCGGTTTCAAAGGGCGCTGGAGTCACGGGACCTGGTGCTGAGCGCCCTCAGTGTCCACGGAAACCCCCTCCACCCCCAGCAGGCGGAGCGGGAGCGCTATCGCCGGGAGTTCCGCCAGGCGGTGCGCCTGGCTGCTCGTTTAGGGGTGGAGAGGGTGATCACGTTCTCCGGATGCCCGGGCGACCACCCCGGGGCCCGCTGGCCCAACTGGGTGACGTGTGCCTGGCCCCCTGACTACCAGGAGATCCTGAAGTACCAGTGGGAGCAGGAGGCGATCCCGTACTGGCGGGAAGAGGTGGAGTACTGCAGGCGCAACGGGGTCAAGATGATCGCCCTGGAGATGCATCCAGGGTTTCTGGTGTACAACCCTGAGACGGCGCTGCGGCTGCGGGAGGCAGTGGGCCCGGAGATCGGGGTCAACTTCGACCCCAGCCACCTGTGGTGGCAGGGCATCGACCCCGTCAAGGCCATCCGGGCGCTGGGCGACGCCATCTTCCACGTGCACGCGAAGGACACGGCCCTCGACCCGGTCAACTTCCCGGTCAACGGTGGGCTTGACGCGAAGCCGTACAGCCAGGAGATCCGGCGTTCGTGGGTCTTCCGCAGCGTGGGCTACGGGCACGACCTCTCCGTGTGGCGTGCCATCGTCAGCCAGCTGCGGCTGGTCGGGTACGACTGGGTCATCAGCATCGAGCATGAAGACAGCCTCATGTCGGCCAGCGAGGGGTTCGAGTCGGCCGTGGCCACCCTGAAGCAGGCCATCATCCGTGAGCGCCCGGGACCCATGTGGTGGGCATGAGAGGCGGATCGAGGGGAGCGAGCCCCCAGGGGCTCGTTCCCCTCCGTCACTCCCCGAGAGTCGCCCCCGAGTACGAGCGCTCCGCCATGCCGTCGTCGGCCGGGTAAGGCGACTCGCCGCGGCCTGGCTCCGGCTGCAGCCCCGTGCTGCGGGCCTCGGGACCCGGCAGACGCACCCGCACCCGCTCCACCCGCTGGCCGTCCATGCGCTCCACCTGCAGCTCGACGCCGCCTTGCTCGGTGCGGTCGCCGGGCGCGGGGATGCGCCCCAGCTGGGCCATGACCAGGCCCGCCACCGTGTCGGCCTCCTCGCAGCTGAGCCGGATGTCGAGGGCCTCGTTGAGCTCCTCCAGCCGCACGCTGCCCGCCACGCTGTAGCTGCGGTCGTCCAGGCGGCGGATGGCCGGCTCCCGCTGCTGGTCGAACTCGTCGGCGATCTCGCCCACGACCTCCTCCACCAGGTCTTCGATGGTGACGATGCCGGCCGTCCCGCCGAACTCGTCCACCACCACCGCCATGTGGGCGCGCTGCTGGCGCATCTCCCGCAAGAGCTCCACCACGCGCTTGGACTCGGGCACGAAGAAGGCCGGACGGATGAACCGGGTCAGGTCGAAGGCGGGGCGCACGGGATCCGCAGCCGGGACGGGGCCGCCGGCCGCGACGGGGGCAGGGGGGCCCGGGGCGCCCTGGCGGGCCTCCGCGGCCTGGTGGCGGGCGGCCTCCAGCATCAGCTCCTTGACGTGCAGGATGCCGATGACGTGGTCCATGTCGCCCTCGTACACCGGGTAGCGGGTGTAGTGCTCCCGGCGCACCAGGGCCAGGAGCTCGGGCCAGGTGATTTCCCGGGGAATGCCCACCACGTCCACCCGGGGCACCATGACGTCCCGCACCCGCAGCTCGCCGAAGGCGAAGATCCGCTCCACCATCCGCTGCTCCTCGGGAGCGAAGACCCCCTGCTGCTGGCCCACGGCCAGCAGAGCCCGCACGTCCTCCTCGCTGACGGCCGCCTCCTGGCGGCGGTGCCGACCCAGGGCCCGCAGCAGCAGATCCGCCCCCGCGCCCAGCACCCGGTTGACGGGCGACAGCAGCCAGACCGCGGCCTCCACCAGGCGGTGCACCCGGCGGGCGATGGCCTCGGGGGCGTGAGCCGCCAGCGCCTTGGGCGTGATCTCGCCGAAGAGGAGCAGGACCAGGGTGGTACCCAGGGTGGCGGCCAGGATGGCCGTGCGCTCATCGGCCACCCACTGCAGCACCATCGCCGTGGCGACCGCGGTCACGGCGGTGTTGACCAGGTTGTTGCCCACCAGGAGCGTCGTCAGCAGGCGAGAGGGAGACTCCAGCAGACGCCCGATGCGCCGGGCCGCCGGGTCTCCCGAGTCGGCCAGCCGGCGCAGCCGGATGCGGTTGAGCGCCATCAAAGCGGTCTCAGAGCCGGAGAAGAAGGCAGAGACGAGGAGCAGCCCCACCAGTATGGCGATACGCCATCCTGTGTCGGGATCCAAACCCAGCATCACCCGCCCTCGCGGCGGAGGGTCATCCCCATTATACCGCTATTGCCAACCCAGCCAGACCGTGCGGGAGGCCGGGTCCCGAGGCTTGGGAGGCGGCAGATCCCCGTCGGGGTAGCCCAGGTAGACGAAGCCGATGATGTGGGCCCGGGGCGACAGGCCCAGGTGCTCCTTCACCAGGGGGTCGTAGGCCGCCTCGCCGGTGCGCCAGTAGGCGGCCAGCCCCAGGGCGTGGGCGGCCAGGAGCAGGTTCTGCACTGCGGCGGCCCCCGCCTCGATCTCCTCGACCTCCACCACCCGGGGGTCCTGGGCGGCGGGCTCCACCGCCGCGGCCACCACCACGGGGGCGCGCAGCGGCCGGGCCCGCTCGGCCTGCAGCTGCTCCGGCGTGGCCTGCTTGCCCTGCCGCTCGAGCCGGGCCGCCAGGGCCCGGGCCATGGCCTCGCCCAGGGCCTCCCGGGCGGCGCCGGCCAGCACCACGAACCGCCAGGGCTGGGTCATGAAGTGGTTGGGCGCCCAGAAGGCCGCCTCGATGAGCTGCTGGACCAGCTCCCGGGGCGGGCGCCTGTCGCTCACCTTGGCCATGCTGCGGCGCGTGCGGATGGCTTCGAGGACGTCCATCGTCGGCCCCCCATCTCCGTCGGCGTCATTTTACCATCCCACGCGTGCCGCCCGGCGGCTCCAGGCGGCCGCCTCCGACAGGCGCGGCCGGGGCGCGGGCAGAATGGTCCCCGGGACCTGAGGCGAAGGGATGCCGTGCCATGTCCACGCAGGATCGCGCTGCCCCGTCCCGCCAGCTGCTGCGCCCCATGGTGGTGTCGGCCCTGCTACTGGCCTTCGTCACGGCCTTCCAGGCCCTGGGCCTGCCCCAGCCCGTCACGGGCCCGGTGGTCAACGCCACCCTCTTCCTGGCAGGCTGGGTGGCGGGCCCCCTCTTCGGGGCGGCCATCGGCCTCCTGACGCCGGTCGTGGCCCTGTGGAGGGGGATCCTGGCCGCGCCCCTGGCGCCCCTGGTGCCCTTCATCGGCGCGGCCAACGCGCTGCAGGTGCTGCTGGCCTGCTACCTGCGCCGGCTGCACGTGGCCGCGGCCGTGGGAGCCGCGGCCGTGGTCAAGTGGGCGCTGCTGTCGACGGCCGTGCGGACCGTGGTGGCGGTGCCTCCGCCGGTGGCGGTGGCCATGCAGTGGCCCCAGCTGGTCACGGCCCTGGTAGGCGGCCTGCTGGCCTGGGCCGTCTGGCGGGCGCTGCCCGCGGCCTACCGCGCCTGAGGCCCGCGGCCCGCTCCGGCCGCGGGGCGGGTCAGCGGCTCGATCCCGCCAGCACCAGCATGGCGCGCATGGCGCGAAAGGCCCGCAGCACGTCGGGGTCCTGGTAGCGCACGGTGCGGGGGCCCACCCGCTCCACGCCGGGCATCAGGGCCGCCATCTCCGCCTGACCCGTGTGGGAGGTGGTCAGCTCCACCACCACCGGCGTCTGGAAGGCGAAGGTCTCGAAGCGCCGGCCGGCCGCCAGCTCCGAGACGACGGCCCGGGCCGCCTCCCGGATGGCCCGGCGCGCCCGGTCGGGGTGCATGGCGCGGGCCGCGTAGCGCCCCAGCGGCTTCTTGACGGCCACGGTGCGGGCCCAGGGCAGCCACTCCTGGGCCTGCCGGCACGCCGTCTCGTCGCCGCTCACCAGCACCACCGGCACGCCGAAGTGGCCGCAGATGGCGGCGTTGATGGCCGCCTCGCCGACCGGCCGCCCGTTGATGCGGACCTCCCAGGCGGAGCTGCCGGAGTAGGTGTGGTCCAGCACCGCGGGCGCCGTGCCCGCCGCGGCGTGGTAGCCGACGAAGAAGGCCGCGTCGAACCCCTCCTCCACCCCCTCCACCATGCTCAGGGGCTTGGGGGTGCCCTGCACCAGGTCCGCCGCGGGGTGGAGCAGCTCGGGGTCCAGGTTGGCCATCTCGTCGTGGGCGTCGTTGACCACGATCCGGGTCGCGCCCGCCTCCAGGGCCCCCTCCACGGCGGCGTTGACCTCCAGGGTCATCAGCCGCCTCACCTGGGGCCGCCACTCCCCCTGATCCTGCCGCCAGCTGAAGGTGCCGGCCACGCCCTCCATGTCGACGGAGATGTAGATGCGCATGACGGGCCCGTTCCCCTCTTCCCTCCCCGGCCGCCGGCCCCGGGAGGGGCCGCGCCCTCTCCCGGTGCGGCGCGGTGCGGTACAATCTTCTCCGGCGCGTCGGTCGCCGCCTGCCCCCATCCCGGAGAGGAGGCTCCGCCGTGCGGGTCGTCGTGGCCAGCCCGGCCTTCCCGGCCATCGCCCAGCACCTGCCTCGCTTCCTGCCCGAGGCCGAGGTGGTCTTCGCGGGGCCCGCGGAGCTTCCCGTGCGGGTCCAGGAGGCCGACGTGCTCATCCCCTCCATGGCGCGGATCGACGGGGCGCTCCTGGGCCGGGCCGCCCGGCTGTGGCTCATCCACCAGTGGGGCGCGGGCCTGGAGGGCGTCGATCTCGAGGCCGCGACCCGGCTGGGCATCCCGGTGGCCAACGTGCCCACGGCCGGCACCGCCAACGCCGCCTCGGTGGCCGAGTGGTGCGTCATGGCCGCGCTGGTGCTGGCCCGGCGGCTCGACGAGGCCCGGGCCGTGGCCCGTCGGCTCGACGCCTGGGGCCATCCCATCGGCATGAGCCTGGTGGGGCGCACGGCCGGCGTGGTGGGGCTGGGCGGCATCGGCACGGAGCTGGCGGCGCGCCTGCGGGCCCTGGGCATGCGGGTGCGGGCGGTCAAGCGCCACCCCGATCCGGGCCTCGCGCAGCGGCTGGGCGTGGAGTGGCTGGGCTCCATGGAGGAGCTGCCGGCGCTGCTGGGTGCCAGCGACTTCGTCTTCCTGACCCTGCCCGCCACCCCGGAGACCCGGGGCCTCATCAGCCGGCGGGAGCTGGCTGCCATGCGGCCGGGGGCCTTCCTGGTCAACCCGGCCCGGGGCGCCCTGGTGGACGAGGCTGCGCTGCTGGAGGCGCTCGACGGCGGCCACCTGGGCGGGGCGGCGGTGGACGTCTACTCCGTCGAGCCGCCGGCGCCGGACCATCCCCTGCTGCGTCACCCCCGGGTGCTGGCCACCCCCCACATCGCCGGGGTGACCGACGCCTCCTACGCCGACATCGCGCGGCGTGTCGCCGCCAACGTGCGCCGGGTGCAGGCGGGCTCGCTCCCTGAGCCCTGCGCCAACCCGCAGGTGGCTCCCCGCCGCCCGGCGCCCCGGCAGGGGTAGGCCGCGTCGAGCCTCCCGGGCGCCGAGCCCGGCGGCGCGCCAAGAATACGGTATTCATTTCCCCGACCGTTGAGACCGGGGCTCGCCGTTCCTAAAATGGGCAACAACGAGGTCTCACCCACCACCCGGGAACGGTGAGCGACGTGCATACACTCTCACGGACCGCGTCGCGTTCCGCCCCGGCGGCGCCGGCTCCCCACCGCCGCCTGCGGGACGAGGTGCGCTTCCTGGGCGCGCTGCTGGGTGAGGTGCTGCGGGAGCAGGGCGGCGACGGGCTCTTCGAGGCCGTGGAGCGGGTCCGCCAGACCGCCAAGGCCCTGCGGACGGCCTTCGAC
>DATCKV010000065.1:0-3707 GCA_036564285.1 Limnochordales bacterium | reverse complement strand
CGTCTTCCCCGTCCCGGACGGCGACACGGGCACCAACATGTTCCTCACCATGAGCGCGGCGCTGCGGGAGGTGGAGCGCCGGGGCCTGCAGGCCCGCCTGGAGGAGCTGGTGACGGCTGCCTCCCAGGGCGCGCTGATGGGGGCCCGGGGCAACTCGGGGGTCATCCTCTCCCAGTTCATGCGGGGGCTGGCCCGGGTGCTGGCCTCCCCGCGGCATCCCGGGGAGAAGGGCGGCGCCCTCATGGCCCGGGCGCTGCGGGAGGCGGCCGACACGGCCTATCGGGCCGTCATCAAGCCTGTGGAGGGCACCATGCTGACCGTGGGGCGGGCCGCGGCCCGGGCCGCCGACCGCCTGCTGCGGCAGCGGCCGGGCGCCTCGCTGCCCCAGGTGCTGGAGGCGGCGCTGGAAGGCGCCCGAGCCGCCCTGGCCCAGACGCCGCGGCAGCTGCCGGTGCTGGCCCAGGCCGGCGTGGTGGACGCGGGCGGGCGGGGCCTGGTGGTGCTGCTGGAGGCGGCGGTGCGGGCCGCCCGGGGCGAGGCGGAGGCGGACCAGGCCCCTGCGGCAGCCGGAGCGGTGGCAGGCGCGGCGGCTCCATCCGATGAGCGGCCGGGCCACGGCGCCATCGCCGAGGCCGAGATCGCCTTCCGGTACTGCACGGAGTTCCTGGTGCGGGGCCGGGACATCCCGCAGGAGGCCCTCCGGGAGGCCCTGGGGCCGCTGGGCGACTCCTTGCTGGTGGTGGGCGAGCCCGACCTGGTGAAGGTCCACGTCCACACCAACCACCCGGGCCAGGCCCTGGAGGCCGCGCTGCAGTGGGGCGAGCTGCTGGCCATCTCCATCAACAACATGCAGGAGCAGAACCGCCAGGCCGCCCGGCGCCAGAAGGCGGCCGCTGCAGAGCCGCGGGCAGCGGCCGGGGCCGATCCGCCTGCCGGGCCCCGCACGGCGCTGCGGGTCAAGGCCGCCGCCCGCCGCGGCTACGCGGTGGTGGCGGCCTCCCGCAACTCGCACCCCGCCGGCTGCCCGGCCGTCCCGGCCCCGGCCGGCCTGCTGACGCCCGCCCGTCCCGGGCCCGCGGTCCGGGAGGCGGGCGTCGTCGCGGTGGTGAGCGGCGAGGGGCTGGCCCGCATCTTCCGCAGCCTGGGCGTGGACCAGGTGGTGGACGGCGGCCAGACCATGAACCCCAGCATCGAGGAGCTGATGGAGTCGGTGCGCCGTTCCCCCGCCCGGGGCGTGGTGCTGCTGCCCAACAACAAGAACGTGCTGATGACGGCCCGCCAGGTGGCCGAGATGTCGGAGAAGCCGGTGCGGGTGGTCCCCTCCCGCACGCTGCCCGAAGGGCTGGCGGCGGCCCTGGCCTTCCGGGAGGACCGGAGCCTGGAGGCCAACGCGGAGCAGATGGAGCGGGCCTGCTCGCGGGTGGCCAGCGGCGAGGTGACCTACGCCATCCGGGACTCCCGGTTCGGCGACCGGGTCATCCGGGCCGGCGACATCGTGGGCATGGCCAATGACGAGCTGGTGGCGGTGGGCCGCGACGTCGATCAGGTCACGACCGAGGTGGCCCGGCACCTGCTCCAGGGCGGACGCAGCCTGCTCACCCTCTACTACGGCCACGGGGTGCGGCGGGAGGAGGCGGAGCGGCTGGCGCAGTCGCTGCGGGCCGCTCTGCCCGGCGTCGAGCTGGAGGTGTACTACGGCGGCCAGCCCCTCTTCTTCTACCTGCTCTCGGCCGAGTGAGGCCGCGGGCCAGACGCCGGGAAGGGAGCCAGCGAGGTGGACCAGAGCGGACGGCGCATCAAGATCGTCACCGACAGCATGGCGGACCTGCCGGCCTCGTGGGTGGAGCAGCTGCGGGTGGAGGTCGTGCCCCTGCACGTCCTCTTCAAGGACCGCAGCTACCGCGACGGCATCGACGTCAGCCACGAGGCATTCATGCAGATGATGCGGGAGGGGTTCGAGGAGGGGGTGCTGCCCCGCACCTCTCACCCGTCGCCGGCGGACTTCCTGGCGGTCTACGAGCGGGTGGCGGCCCAGGGGCCCACCGATGCCATCCTCTCCATCCATGCCTCGTCGGAGATCTCCGCCACCTACCAGTCGGCGGTCATGGCAGCCCGGCAGTTCCAGCAGGTGCCGGTCCGGGTGGTCGACACCCGGATGGTGAGCATGGGGGAGGGGCTGCTGGTGCGGGAGGCGGCCCGGGCCGCGGACGCGGGAGAGCCCCTGGAGCGGGTCGTGGCCGCCCTCGAGGCGGTGCGGGACCGCATGCGCATCCACTTCACGGTGGCCACCCTCGACTACCTGTGGAAGAACGGCCGCATCGGAAGGGCCGCGGCCTTCGTGGGCGGCATCCTGCAGCTGAAGCCCGTGCTGGCCTTCGAGGACGGCATGGTGACCCCGGTGGAGCGGGTGCGGGGCCGCGCCCGGTCCCTGGAGCGGATCGCCGAGATCGTGGCCGAGCAGACGGGCGGGCAGGGGCAGTATCTGGCCATCGTCCACGGCGACGCAGCCGACGACGCCGAGCAGCTGCGCTCCCTGATCCTGCAGCGCGGCCGGTTCGACGAGGTGGTGGTGACGACCCTGGGGGCCACCATCGGCTCCCACGCGGGCCCGGGGGCCCTGGGCGCCATCTACGTGCTCCGGGCCGGGTCGTGAGGCGAGGCGCATGCGGGTCATCGCGGGGGTAGCCAGGGGCCGGCCGCTGCTCTCGCCCCGGGGCCGGCGGGTGCGGCCCACCTCGGATCGGGTGCGCCAGTCGCTCATGGACATCCTGGCCGCCCGGACCGCTGGGCGCGCCTGGCTGGATCTGTACGCGGGATCGGGGTCGGTCGGCATCGAAGCCCTCTCGCGAGGAGCCGGGCCCGTGGTCTTCGTGGAGCGGGACCCGCAGGCGTGCCGGGCGCTCTTGGCCAACCTCCAGCGCACCGGGCTGGCGCGGGGCGCCGAGGTGCGGCAGCAGAGCGTCGAGCGCGCCCTGGCCGAACTGGCTGCCCAGGGACGGCGCTTCGACGTCATCTTCGCCGACCCGCCCTACGGGCAGGGCGAGGTGGAGGCGACGCTGGCGCGGGTGGCGGCGGCAGGCGTGCTGCAGGGCGACGGGCTCCTGGTGATCCAGCACAGCTCCCGGGAGCGGCCGGAGCCGGGCGGCGCGTGGACGGTCGTGCGGGAGGTGCGCTTCGGCGAGACCCAGCTGACCATCCTGGCGCCGCAGCGACGGGAGGCGGCGCCGTGACGGTGGCGGTCTATCCGGGCAGCTTCGACCCGGTGACGTACGGGCACCTGGACATCATCGCCCGGGCCTCCCGCCTCTTCGACCGCCTGCACGTGGCGGTGCTGGAGAACCCGTCCAAGCGCGCCCTCTTCACCGTGGAGGAGCGCCTGGCCATGCTGGAGGAGGCCTGCCGCCCCTATCCCAACGTGACGTGCGAGTCGTTCTCGGGGCTGGTGGTGCAGTACGCGGCCTCCCGTCAGGCCCGGGCCATCGTGCGGGGCCTGCGGGCGGTCTCCGACTTCGAGTACGAGTTCGTCATGGCCACCATGAACCGGCACCTGGACCCCCGCATCGACACCGTCTTCATCATGACCTCCAGCGAGTACGCGTTCGTCAGCTCCAGCCTCGTCAAGGAGGTGGCCTCCTTCGGCGGCGACGTCAGCCGCTGGGTGCCTCCGGGCGTGGCGGAGCGGCTGCGGGCCCGGTTCGCCCGGGCCC
>DATCKV010000064.1:0-2947 GCA_036564285.1 Limnochordales bacterium | reverse complement strand
CCGGGCTGGCGCGGCACGGCCCGCACCACCCAGACCTCATGGCCTTCCGGCGTGCGGCGGGTACCCTCCAGGCTGGGTTCGTAGCCTTCCAGCAGGTCGAAGGCCTCCACCAGGGCCAGGCTCATCTCGCGGGGGATGAACCAGGGCGCCCCCACGGTGCGCACCTGGATGGCGTCGGCGCCCTTGTGGACCCAGGCGTCGAACTGCCACACCCGCCCCAGCCAGCTGACCCGGTAGATCTGGCGGACCCGGGCCTCGCCCTCCACCAGGCGGGTGGCCCGGCGGGCCTGCTCCAGCACCGCTTCCAGCTGCGCCTGGCCGGGCGCCGAGGCCGCCGCGCCCCAGGTCAGCCCCAACACCACCAGGGCCACCCGCGCGACGCGGCGTACCCTGCCCGCGTGCCACACCCGGCCGCGCCTTCCGCCTGTGCCCACGGCCCCTCATCCCGCTCCAGTATAGCGGGCCCCGTGAGTGGGGGGATCCTGGGCCATACGGCCCGCTGGCGCCGGCTGCGGTCGCCCGGCGCCTCTAACGCTCGGCCAGCAGCCGTCGGATGTCGTGCACCAGCTGCTCGGCCGTGCTGCCGAAGGGCAGCCGCACCCGGACCCGGCCGGCCCGGTCCAGCAGCAGCACCGAGGCCGTGTGTACCACGGCGTACGCGGTGGGGTCATCCGCCGACAGCGGCACCTTCTCGGCCGTGATGCCCCACGCGGCCACCACGGCCCGGATCTGGTCGGGGGTGCCCGTCAGCCCGATGACGCCCGGGCCGGCCGGCTGCAGGTAGCGGGCCAGGCGCTCCGGTGTGTCCCGCTCCGGGTCGACGGAGATGAAGACGAAGCGCACGGCGTCGGCCCCGGGCAGCCCTGCCAGCTCCTGGCGGGCCCGGGCGAACATGGCCACCGTGGCCGGGCAGACGTCGGGGCAGTAGGTGTACCCGAAGAAGACGGCGGCCACCCTCCCGGCCAGGCGGTCCGAGGAGAAGGGGCGGCCCTGTTGGTCCGTGAGGGTGAAGGCAGGCGCCGGCCGCGGCGGCACCACCGGCTCCCCCTCGAAACGGCTCGGCGGCCGCCACACCATGGAGGCCGCCACAGCCCCCACGGCCACCAACCCCATCGCCAGCCACTCGACCCGCCGGGCCGCGATCCGCATCGCTCCCCTCGCGCCCCCTCGCTGCTGCTTCCGCAGCGCCCTCGCACCGCCAGGGTCTGGCTGCACCCATGGCAATATAAGGTCCCCCGCTGCCCTTCGCCAGGCCCCGGCCCGGGGCTCGTCGGAGAGCCGTCGTTGACAGAGCCGGGCGCGCCGCCCTAGTTTGTTGTGAGCGGCGCGGAGGACGACCCAGCACGCGGGAAGAGGAGGTACAGCCCTACGGGCCTCTCCGCTTGGACGCTCCAGCCCCACACGGTGGCGTGGGTGGCGCTGCCGCTGTACGCCTACCTGCGGGCCCTGCCGGACCTGCGCCCCTCCCGGTGGGAGCAGCTGCGCTTCTTCGCCGGCGTCGGAGCGCTCTTCGTCGCCCTGGTCTCTCCCCTCCACCGGGCCGCCGACACCTCGTCCTTCCTGCTGCACGTGGTGCAGCACATGCTGCTCCAGATGGTGGCCCCGCCGCTGCTGCTCTCGGGTATCCCGCGGCGGGCCGCGGCGCAGCTGGTCCGGGACCGGCGGGCCGTGCGCCTCGCTCGGGTGCTGCTCCATCCCCTTGTGGCGGCCGGGCTGTACAACGGGGTCCTGCTGCTGTGGCACTGGCCGCTGCCTGCCGCTCAGGGCAGCGTGCGCCTGGCCTGCGGCATCATGACGGACCTGGCTTCCCGGTCGCCGGCCGTGGCCGTGCTCCAGGACGTGATGCCGCCCCTGAGCGGCATGGTCTTCTGGGCCGCCGTCATGCTGCCGCCGCCGCTGGCGCAGGCGTCGCCAGGCGCCCGGCTGGGCATGCTGCTGGGCTCGATGGTCATCAACTGGCTGCTCAGCTTCTCCCTGGCGTACGCGGACATCCCCATGTATGCCACCTACGCCGGGGTGCGGCCTCCCTTCGGCCTGAGCCTGCTGGGCGACCAGAAGCTGGGCGCGGGGGTCATGTGGGAGCACGGCAACATGACCTACGTCGTGGCCCTGATCCTGTGGGTGCGGGCCGTGCTGCGCCAGGCCGAGTCGCCGCCGTCGGGCGAGCGCCCCGTTCCTTGACAGCGGGCGAGGCGCGAGGTAGAAACAATAGCAACGATAACTATGTGGGACAGAGAAGGCCGCTCGACGTTTCCGGCGGGCCCCCGTCAGGGGCGCGTCGAGAAGCACACGCCTCGTCGGTGCATCTGTACCCGGCGGCGGTGGGTCGCCTGAGGGCGCCCGCGGGCTCGCTGCCAGCCGCCGGAGGTGCCCATCGGTCCGCCTTCGCCGGAGCGCTTGCGTCGTCCGCCCGGCGCCTTCCCCGGCACCCGTTCCGCCGCGATGCCGCCCAGGCCGGCAAGCCCCCGTGGGCTGCGCCGGAGAGAGCCACTGGCCGTAAGCGTGGACGGGGGTGTCTTCCTTGACCCAGCCGAGTGCCGACGTGCTGACCGCGACCCGGGGCTACGCCCACCCGGAGGCCCTGGTCTCCACCGAGTGGGTGGCCCGCCACCTGCAGGACCCCAACGTGCGCATCGTGGAGTCCGACGAGGACGTGCTCCTCTACGACCTGGGGCACATCCCCGGGGCCGTCAAGATCGACTGGCACACCGACCTCCAGGACCCCCTGGTACGGGACTACCTGGACTCGGAGCGCTTCGCCCAGCTCTGCCGCTCCCGGGGCATCGGCGAGCATACCACCGTGGTCTTCTACGGCGACAAGAACAACTGGTGGGCCTGCTACGCCTTCTGGGTCTTCAAGCTCTTCGGCCATCCCGACTGCCGCATCATGGACGGCGGCCGCAAGAAGTGGGAGGCCGAGGGCCGGCCCATGACCCGGGAGGTGCCC
>DATCKV010000063.1:0-4429 GCA_036564285.1 Limnochordales bacterium | reverse complement strand
GGCCACCACGATGATGACGATGGCCGACCACTTGATGGCCGTCTGGCCCACGGCCGCCCCGTCGCCGCCGGAGCGGCCCGAGGAGGGCTGCTCGTCTGCCGGCACCGCGCTCACCCCCGTCGGGCAGGGATGGGGCTCACGCGGTTAGTCTTGCCCCGGGCGGACCCGCTCTGCCCCGGTCAGGGAAAGGCCTGTAAGCGACTTCCAGGGCGCGTTGACGGGCAGGCCCCGCCCACGCTAGGATGGCAGAGGCAGACCCCGGCGGGCCCGGCAGGGTCAGGCGGGGCGTGGCGCAGCTTGGCAGCGCGACTGCTTTGGGAGCAGTAGGTCCCGGGTTCAAATCCCGGCGCCCCGACCAGCCCCGCGCCCTGCGGCGGGCGGCCCGCCGCCCAGCAGCCGCTCCACCAGCAGGAGTTCGGCCTTGCGCCAGGCCCGGGCCCGGTGCGAGAGGCGGTTCTTCTCCTCCAGCGACAGCTCCGCGAAGCTGCGGCCCGCCTCGGGCACCCAGAAGACGGGGTCGTACCCGAATCCGCCGCCGCCCCGGGGCGCCTCCAGGATGCGGCCCTCGCAGACGCCCTCGAAGAGCCACACCTGCGTCTGCCCTTCGCCGCCGGCGCCGGGGGGCTCCGCCACCGCGATGGCGCACCGGAAGCGGGCCGTGCGCCGCTCCGCGGGCACGCCCCGCAGGGCCTCCAGAAGGCGCGCCACCCGCTGCGCGTCGGTGGCCCCGGGGCCGGCGTACCGGGCGGCCCGCGGACCCGGAGCGCCCCCCAGGGCGTCCACCTCCAGGCCGGTGTCGTCGGCCACGGCCAGGCAGCCGAAGGTGGCGGCCGCGGCCCGGGCCTTGGCGGCGGCGTTGGCGCCTAGGTCCAGGCTCTCCTCCGGCACCTCGGGCATGGCCCGCCCGCCCAGGGCCGGGTCGCCCGGCGCCAGCACCTCCACCAGGCCGTCCAGGGGCCCCGAGGCGGCCAGCGCGCGGTACTCCCGCAGCTTGCCGGCGTTGGTGGAGGCCAGCACGATGCGGGGCCTCACCGGCCGCTCACTCCTCCGCGGGCGGCCGGCCCGGCGGCGGCAGGCTGCCCCGCGCCTCGATGGCAGCCACCACCTCGGGCGCCAGCACCTGGCGCTGGAGCGCGACGAGCGCCTCGATGCCGGCGCGGGCCGCGGCCAGCAGGCGCCCTGCCTGCTCCACGTCGAACGGCGCGTGCTCCGCGGTGCCCTGCACCTCCACCAGGGCGCCCCGGCCGGTCATGACCACGTTCATGTCCACGTCGGCCACCGAGTCCTCGGCGTACTCCAGGTCCAGCCGCACCTCGCCGCCCACGACCCCCACGCTGACCGCCGCCAGGAAGTCCACCAGGGGCAGGTGGGGCCACCCGTGCTGCTGCTTCAGGCCCCACAGCGCGTCGGCCAGCGCCACGAACGCCCCCGTGATGGCCGCGGTGCGGGTGCCCCCGTCGGCCTGCAGCACGTCGCAGTCGAGCCAGATGGTGCGCTCCCCCAGGGCGCCCAGGTCCACCACCGCCCGCAGGCTGCGCCCGATGAGGCGCTGGATCTCGACGGATCGCCCTGCCTGCCGGCCCCGGCTGATGTCGCGGGGGGTGCGCTCCCGAGTGGAGCGGGGCAGCATGGCGTACTCCGCCGTCACCCACCCGGAGCCTGTCCCCCGCAGGAACGGCGGCACCTTCTCCTCCACCGACGCGGTGCACAGCACCCGGGTGTCGCCCATCTCGATGAGGGCCGAACCCTCGGCCCACTTCATGACGCCCCGCCGGATCCGCACCGGCCGCAGCTCCAGCGGCCCGCGGCCCTGCCGGGACGGGGCCGCCGGCGCCGGCGCCGCCTGCGGGGCCGCCGGCCCGCCCTCCTGGCTCATCGGCTCCCCTCCTGCATGGCCCGCACCAGCTCCCGGAAGCGGGCGCCCCTCTCCTCGAAGTTGCGGAACATGTCGTAGCTGGCGCAGGCCGGCGACAGCAGCACCACGTCGCCCGGCCGGGCCGCCCGCCGCGCCGCCTCCACGGCCTGCTCCAGGCTGGCCACCCTCTCCCACGAGGCGCCGCCCCCGCCCTCCTGCGCCACCTGCCGGAGGGCCGCGGCGATGGCGTCGGCCGTCTGGCCCAGCAGGACGATGTGGCGGCAGCGGCGCGCCGCCACCCGGGCGAACTCGTCGAAGGGCAGGTGCTTGTCGTAGCCGCCGGCGATGAGCACCACCGGCTCCTGGAAGGCCTGCAGGCCGGCGATGGCCCGGGCCGGGGTGGTGGCGATGGAGTCGTTGACGTACAGCACCCCGTCCACCCGCGCCACCTCCTCCAGCCGGTGGGGCACCCCCTGGAAGGTGCGCGCCACCTCCCGGATGGCCTCCACGGGCGCCCCGCAGCACAGGGCGGCCGTAGCCGCCGCCAGGACGTTGTCGACGTTGTGCTCGCCCCGCAGGCGGATCTCGCCCCGGCGCAGCAGCTCCTGCGCCGGGCCCGCGCCGGCGGCGTCAGGCCCCCCCACCGCCGCCACCAGCCGGTCCCCCTCCAGCCACGCCCCCGGCCGGCGGGGGTGCCGCCCGAACCAGTGCACCTGCGCCGCGGTGCGCCGGGCCATCTCCACGGTGATGGGGTCCTCGGCGTTGAGCACGGCGAAGTCGGAAGGCCCCTGAAACGCCACGATGCGGGTCTTGGCGGCGACGTAGGCCTCCATGCTGGGGTGCACGTCCAGGTGGTTGGGAGTCACGTTGGTCACCACGGCCACGTGGGGGCTCACCCCGGTGGTCTCCAGCTGGAAGCTGGAGAGCTCCAGCACCACCCAGGCCTCGGGGCCGATCTCCCCCAGGCGCTGGATGAGCGGTTCCCCGATGTTGCCGCCCACGAAGACGGGACGGCCGGTGCCCTGCAGCATCCGCCCCACCAGGGTGGTGGTGGTGGTCTTGCCGCTGGAGCCCGTGATGCCCACGATGGGGGCCGGGCAGAGGCGCATGAAGAGGTCCGTCTGACCGGTGACGATCACCCCGGCCCGCCGGGCCGCCTCGATGGCGGGCAGGTGCTTGGGGATGCCCGGGGTCACGAAGGCCACCTCGGCCTCGCCCAGGGCGTCGAGGTAGCCCTCGCCCAGCAGCAGCCGCACCCCCAACCTCCGGAGCTCCTCGGCCGCGGGGCCCAGCTGCTCCGGCGTCTTGCGGTCGGCGGCCAGCACCCGGGCGCCGTGGGCCACCAGGTAGCGCACCAGGGGGAGATTCTCCACCCCGAGGCCGATGACGGCGACCCGTACGTCCCGCCAGCTGGCGGGCAGCTCGCTGCGCAGTCGGGTGGGAATGGCCATGGGCGATCCCTTCCATCTTACCGCGAAGACGCCGCCCCAGACCCGCCCGGCGGCCCGATGCTCGGTGCCCACCAGCCGCCGGAAGGCCGCCTCGAAGGCCTGGGGGTCGCCGCTGGTGAAGAAGCGGTCCGAGCCGGGCCCGGATCCCCCCGCCGCCTGAGGCCCCACCAGCCGCACCGCCTCGGCCGCCACGGCCTCGCCCGGGTCGAGCAGGGCCGGGCCCTCCTCGCCCTGCCCCGCCCCACCGGCCTGCAGCACCCGCCGGATGACGGGCAGCAGGAAGGGGTAGTGGGTGCAGCCCAGCAGCAGCCCCTGCGCCCCTGCCCGCACCAGGGGCGCCAGATGGCGGCGCACGGCCTCTTCTACCGCGTCGCCCTCCAGCAGCCCTGCCTCCACCAGCGGCACCCACTCGGGGCAGGCCTCCTGCAGCACCTCCAGGTGCGGCGCCGCGGCCGCCAGGGCCCGGGGGTACGCGCCGCTCCGGACCGTGGTGGCGGTGGCCAGCACCCCCACCCGCCAGCCGGGGCGCTGCCAGCGGCGCGCCGCGGCCCTGGCCGCAGGCTCCAGCATGCCCACCACGGGGCCGCCGAAGGCCCGCGCCACGTCGGGGAGGGCGACGGCCGACGAGGTGTTGCAGGCCACCACCAGCAGCCGGGCGCCCTGCTCCCTCAGGAAGGCGGCGATCTCCGCGCCGAAGGCCCGGATCTGCTCCGGCGGACGGCTGCCGTAGGGAGCGCGCCCCGTGTCGGCCACGTAGACCACGGACACCCCGGGGGCCAGCCGCCACAGGTGCCGCAGGACGCTGAGGCCGCCCACGCCCGAGTCGAACAGGCCGATCACCGGATCGCGTCGACCCTTCCGGCAGCGCCCCACACTATGCCCGCTCGGCCCGGGGCGTCACGGCCCGGCCTCCTGGCCGGCCGCCGGGCGCGCCGCCGCCACCAGGGAGGGGTCGGCTTCCAGCGGCTGGGTCAGATCCACGTGGCCCGCCAGGGTCTCGACGGGCCGGCCCTCCACCACGATCTGCACCTGGCGGATGCCGGGCAGCTGGGTGAGGGTGTTGACGATGCCGTACACCGTCAGCAGCTCGCCGGTGGTGCCGCCCCAGTGGCGCTCGATGATT
>DATCKV010000062.1:0-2523 GCA_036564285.1 Limnochordales bacterium | reverse complement strand
CGGGGCTTCCAGGAGAACCTGGAGGTCTTCTGGGCCAGCCGCATCGGGCCCCTGGGGCTGGGCATCATCGTCTTCTTCGCCCTCTTCGCCCTGGCGCACCCCATCCTGATGGCCACGGTCTGGCCGGCCTCCATCTACGATCCCGTCACGGGCTACGACCCCATGCTGCTGCACCCGTCGCCCCCGACCCGGGGCCACCTGCTGGGGACCGACCCCTACGGGCGCGACATCCTGAGCCAGCTGATGTACAGCGCCCGGTGGGAGTTCGTGCTGGGCGTGGTCTCCGCGGCCATCAGCGTGGTCATCGGCACCGCGGTCGGCACCATCTCGGCCTACTTCGGCGGGTGGGTCGACACCCTGTTCATGCGCATCGCGGACCTGCTGCTGCTCTTCCCCTTCATCGCCTTCCTGCTGGTGCTGGGGGCCCTGTTCGAGCTGGATCTGTTCGACCTGGCCATCGTCATCGGGCTGCTGTCGGGCTTCGGAGGCATCACGATCATCATCCGCTCCCAGGCCCTGTCGGTGGCGGTGCGCCCCTACGTGGAGGCGGCGCGCCTGGCCGGAGGCAGCCCCTGGTGGGTCATCCGCAAGCACATCATCCCCAACGTGATGCCGCTGTCGTTCCTGTACATGATGTTCAACGTCACCAGCGCCATCCTGTCGGAGGCGACGCTGTCCTTCTTCGGACTGCTCAACGTGCGCAACAGCTGGGGCCTCATGATCAACACGGCCGAGACCGCGGGCTACCTGCTCATGTTCGACCGGTACTGGTGGCTGTGGCTGCCGGCCGGGCTGGCCATCACCCTGCTGTGCGCCGCCTTCTACCTGGTGGGCCGGGGGCTGGACGAGGTCGTCAACCCGCGGCTGCGCAAGAGGTGAGCGCGCCTTGCCGCTGCTGAAGATCGAAGGCCTCGACATGCACTACACCACCCGCCGGGGCCCCATCCGGGCCGTGGTGGACGCCAACCTGGCCCTGGAGCCGGGGGAGTCGCTGGGCATCGTGGGCGAGTCGGGCTCGGGCAAGACCTCGCTGGCCATCTCCGTCATGAAGCTCCTGCCCGACAACGCCCGCATCACCCGGGGCCACATCTACCTGGACGGGCTGGACCTGGTGCCCCTGCCGGAGCATCAGATGCGGCGGGTGCGCTGGCGGCAGGTGGCCATGATCTTCCAGGCCGCCATGAACTCGTGGAACCCGGTCTACACCGTCGGCGACCAGATCGTGGAGGTGATCCAGACCCACGAGCCCCATGTGAGCCGCCAGCAGGCCAGGGAGCGCATCGCGGAGCTCTTCCACATGGTGGGGCTGGCCCCCGAGCGCATGGACCACTACCCCCACGAGTACAGCGGGGGGATGAAGCAGCGAGCCGTCATCGCCATGGCCCTGGCGTGCAACCCCCGGCTGGTCATCGCCGACGAGCCGACCACGGCGCTGGACGTCATCGTCCAGGAGCGGATCCTGCAGGAGCTGGACGCCATCCGCCGGCGCCTGGGCATGAGCATGATCTACATCTCCCACGACGTGGCCGTCATCGCCGAGGTGAGCGACCGGGTGGCCGTCATGTACGCCGGGCGAATCGTGGAGGTGGGGCGGGCGCCGGAGGTCTTCAAGCGCCCCCGCCACCCCTACACCGGCGGGCTGATGGCCTCCTTCCCGAGCCTGACGGGGCCCAAGCGGGCCCTGGTGACCATCCCCGGGGAGCCGCCCAATCTGCTGGCGCCGCCCTCGGGCTGCGCCTTCCATCCGCGCTGCCCGTACGCCACCGAGCGGTGCCGGGCCGAGGTGCCGCCGCTGCAGGCCGTGGCCGGCGACGGAGGCGGGCACCAGGTGGCCTGCTGGCACCCCCTGACGGGCCAGGACGTCCGGGCCGACTTCGAGGCCCGGGCGGCCGCGGCTGCCGGAGCCGGGGGTGCGGGACGGTGAGCGCGCGGGCCCAGGTGGCGTCGGCGGCCCAGCAGGTCAAGAGCCTGGTGCAGGTGGACCAGCTGCGCAAGCTCTTCCCCGTGCGCTCGGGCTGGCTGAGGCGGAGCCGGCTCTTCGTGCACGCCGTCGACGGGGTGAGCTTCGAGATCCGGGAGGGCGAGGTCTTCGGCCTGGTGGGCGAGTCGGGGTGCGGCAAGACCACCACGGGCCGTTTGCTGCTGCGGGCCACCCTGCCCACCTCGGGGCGGGTGATCGTGGACGGGATGGACGTCGCCCGGCTGGAGGGGCAGGCCCTGGCCGCGTTCCGGCGCCACGCGCAGATGATCTTCCAGGACCCCTACGAGTCCCTCAACCCCCGGATGACCGTCTTCGACATCGTCTCGGAGCCCCTGGCGGTGCACCGCGTCGCCAACCTGGCCGAGCGGGAGCAGCGGGTGGCCGAGATGCTGGAGCGGGTGGGGCTCATCCCGCCGTCGGCCTTCGAGTTCCGCTTCCCCCACGAGCTGTCGGGGGGCCAGCGCCAGCGGGTGGCCATCGCACGGGCCCTGGTGCTGCAGCCCCGCTTCGTGGTGGCCGACGAGCCCACCTCGATGCTGGAC
>DATCKV010000061.1:0-2692 GCA_036564285.1 Limnochordales bacterium | reverse complement strand
TACAGCCACCTCATCCTGGCGTACGCCTACCTGCACGAGCGGGACTACGTGCGCTTCCTCGCCCACTACTGGCGGGGGCGGGGCGCGGCGCGGGAGCTGCAGCAGTACCTGCAGCGCCAGGCTTCCAGGGCGTCCCATCCTCAGCAGAGCTTGGCGGGCCGGCGCGCAGGGGAGGGGGACTCCGGCTAAGAATATAGAGGGTAGCGGGGAGCACGGAGGAAGGCCCCAGGCGCGGGCCGCTGGGCCTCGGCCCCGCGGGGCCCGAAAGGAGGAAACCCCCGTGTTTCAGGTCGCACCCGAGGACGTCTTGCGGGGGTTGAAGCGGTTCAAGCGGCTGGCCAAACAGGACATCCTGGCCAGCAGCAAGACCCCCAACCCCCAGTACTGGACCCGCCATGCCGAAGCCCGCCGCAAGGTGTACGACCTCCTGACGGAGACCATCGAACGCGAAGGCCTCGACGCCGCCTTCCAGCTGGCCCGAAGACAGCTGGCCGACCTCGCCCGAGCCCCCAAGGACGATCCCGAGCACGCCGGAAGGGCGCAGGCCCTGACCCTCTTCTTCAACGTGCTGGGCCTCTCCGCGGAGCAGACGGAGGCGCTCCAGCACGAAGCGGCGTCCGACGCCGCCAGCTCGTCGGCGCTGGTCAACTGACCGGCCCGAGCGGCAACCCGAGCCCCGCGGGGCGCGGGGAGGAGTAGCCGCGGCCCGGCGGCGCCCGAAAAGCCCTCAGGTGACCTTGCGCAGCACGCCGATGACCTTGCCCAGGATCTGGACCTCCTGCGTCAGGATGGGCTTGTATCGAGGGTTTTCGGGCTGCAGCCGCACGTGGTCCTTCTCCCGGTAGAAGCGTTTGACGGTGGCCTCGTCTCCCACCAGCGCCACCACGATCTCGCCGTTTCGGGCCGAGGGCTGGGCGCGCACCACCACGTAGTCGCCGTCCAGGATTCCGGCGCCCTTCATGCTGTCGCCGCGCACCCGCAGCATGAAGACGTCCTCGTACTCGGTGAAGTCCAGGGGCAGGGGGAAGAAGTCCTCGATGTTCTGCACGGCCAGCAGCGGCTGACCCGCAGGGACGCGCCCCAGCACCGGCACGTTGACCATGGCCTTGCGCACCACCTGACGGTCGTCCAGCAGCTCGATGGCCCGGGGCTTGGTGGGGTCCCGGCGGATGTAGCCCTTCTCCTCCAACCGGGCCAGGTGCCCGTGCACGGTCGAGCTGGAGCTGAGGCCCACCGCCTCGCCGATCTCCCGCACCGACGGGGGGTATCCCCGGCTCTGCACGGTCCTGCGGATGTACTCCAGGATCTGCCGCTGCCGCGGCGTCAGCTCCTTGGGCGCCACGCCCCCGCCACCGCCCTTCTCCCAGCGACTGGCCCCGACACATGTTCGCTGCCATCGTAACACACCTGTTCGCCTTTTGCAAACATCCGTTCGCCGCGGCGCCCGGGCCCGCAGCCGTACGGCAGCGCAGGCCCAGGATGGGATTGACAGACGCACGCGCGTTCGCTATGATGCGAACGGACATTCGCCATGCCGTGGTTCGTCGCCGGGCGCTGGGGGTCGGACGGAGGGTGGCCATGCCAGGGCCAGCGGCTGGGTCGGGCCCGCGGACAGCCTGGAGCCGGGGGCAGCATCGCAGCGGCGCCGGAGGCCGGCACACGGGCGACGGCGCCTGGAGCGCCCAGGCTGCGGCAGCCGTCGCGCTCCTGGTCCTGGGCTCGCTGCTGCTGGCCGTCGCCGGGTGGTGGAGGGCCGAGGGCACCACCGACGCGGCCAGCGCCGTGACGGCGCCGTCCACCGGCCCGGCAGCCCGGGCCGCGGCGCGGGTGGTGGTGCAGCCGGGCGACACCCTGTGGACGCTGGCGGTGCGCTACGGCCCTCCGGGCGAGGACCCGCGGCGGCTGGTGTGGGAGCTCGCGGAGGTCAACGGCCTCGACCCCGCCGCCGTGCTGCTCCCGGCCCGCGGCCTCCGCCTGCCCTCCCGCTGGGCGGCGCCGGGGCAGGGGAGACCTGCGGAAGCGGTCAGTAGGGCAGCCGGCGCAGGTGCTCCCTGATGCGCCGGTTGACGACGTGGGTGTAGCGCTGGGTGGTGGCCAGGGAGGCGTGGCCCAGCAGCTCCTGGATGGAGCGCAGGTCAGCGTCGGCCTGCAGCAGCAGGGTGGCGACGGTGTGGCGCAGCTTGTGGGGGGAGAGGGAGGGGCGCGCCTGCGGCAGCGCGGCTGCGACCCTCCGCAGCAGGTAGCGCACGCCCGAGGGTGACAGCGGCCGACCGTGGCGGCTGACGAAGAGGCGGTCCTGCGCCGCCCGGGGGGCCCGGCTCACCAGCTCCCGCCGGCGGGGGAGATAGGCCTGCAGGAGCCGGGCCAGCTCCTCCCGCATGGGCACCAGGCGCTCCTTGCCCCCCTTGCCGAAGAACCGGATGGCCCCCGCAGAGAAGTCCACGTCGTCGAGCCGCAGGGCCAGGAGCTCGCCCAGCCGGCAGCCCGTGTAGAGAAACGTGGCGACCAGCGCCTGGTCCCGGGCCGGTTCGGGGCCGACCCGGCCCGCCGCCTCCAGCAGGGCGGCCGCCTCCTCGCCGGTGAGGAAGACGGGGAGCCGGCGGGGGAGCTTGGGGCTGTGGAGCCGCTCCGCGGGGCTGGCCTCCCGCAGCCGCTCCTCCACCAGGAAGCGGTAGAACCCCCGGATGGCGCT
>DATCKV010000060.1:0-8271 GCA_036564285.1 Limnochordales bacterium | reverse complement strand
AAGACGGGGTTGGTGGCCACCACCACCCGCATACCCATACGGAGGGCCGCCTCGACGGCCCCCCGGGCCAGGGGGTGGGCGGGCGCATGCGTGCGCAGGCTGTCGAACCGCTCCGCGTAAAAGCGGTCGAAGAGGGGATAGAGCCGGTCCCGAAGCGCCGGGTCGTCCCGCAGGAAGCGGCGCCGGAACTTCTCCGCATTGGTCAGCTGCACGTCCCGATCCTGGAGCAGGGCCTCGGTGGCCTCCCGGATCTCCCGGAACAGGCGCTGTGGCTCTATCCAGTCCCGGACGAACTCGCCCAGGGCTTGAAAGTACACCGGTAAGAAGCGGTCCATGTCGATGCCGTTGAGAGTGCCGTCCAGGTCGAAAAGGACCGCGTCGACACGCCGCTGCGCTGGCATCGCAGGAATCGTGCCACCCCACCCGGGCATGGTGTGCCGCCATCCGAGCCCTTCGGCGCCGCCGGGCCGGACGCTCCCCTCCATGCTACCCTCCGGGGGTGCAGCAGGCAATCGACCCGCCGCTCGTGGAAATCAGCACCGGCCCCCCGGGCAGTCACAGCCTCTACGCTGCCAGGAGAGGAGTACGAGTCGCCGTGGTCGACCCCATCGTCATCATCGGGCTCGTCATCGTGCTCACGGAGCTGGTCAAGGAAGCAGCCGCCCGGCTGGGCATCCGGCCCGAGACCGTCAAACAGATCGTGGTGCCGCTCGCGGTGCTGATCATGAGCGCCGGCCTCAACGCCCTCAACGCGTACCTCTTCGCGGGCCCATCGCCCGGCCAGCCCCCCGACGGGGCGGTGCGTGAAGCCGTGGTGCAGGGGCTGCAGCTGGGGGCCATGGCCAGCGGCATCTACGGGTTGGGCAAGGCCGCGCTGGGCCGGTCGTAGCCGGCGCGCCTGGCCAGGCCGGCGGCCCCCCGCCGCTGCCCGTCTACGCGGCCCGGCCGGCGGCAGCCGCCGCCTGCCGGCGCACCGCCTTCTCCACCGTCTGGTCCAGGGGCGTGATGGCGTAGCCCAGCTCCCGCACCGCCCGGCCAGAACTGTAATAGATCTCCTTGCCGGCCAGCCGCGCCAGATCCCGGGTGAGGAGCGGCTCCCGACGCATCACCGCTCCCACCCCCTCCAGCACCCACGCGGCCAGGCGCACGGCGGCTGCGGGCGCCCGGCGCCGGGGCGGCCGGACCCCGGCGGCCCGGCAGAGGGCGCCGATCAGGTCCCGGAACGAGACGTTGTGCCCGCCCAGGATGTAGCGCTGACCGGTCCGGCCCCGCTCCGCCGCGGCCAGGTGCCCCGCCACCACGTCGTCGATGTCGCAGAAGTTGGTGCCGCCCTCCACCCAGACCGGCAGCCGCCCCCGCGCGGCCAGATCCACCAGCGAGCCCGGCCGCGGCGCGTCGTCGCCCAGGATGGTGGCGGGGTTGACGATGACCGCGTCCAGCCCCCGGGCGACCCCCTCCAGCACCCGCTGCTCCGCCTCCCACTTGGAGATGGCGTACTGCAGCCCCAGCCGGTGGCCGTTGAAGGGGAAGTCCTCGTCGGCCACCCGGCCGTCCTCGGGAAAGCCCACCGCCGCCACCGAGCTGGTATAGACCAGCCGCTTCACCCCGGCCCGCAGGGCCTCCGCCACCACCCGCCGGGTCCCCTCCACGTTGACGGCCCACTGGCGGGCTCGATGGCCCCGCCACCAAGAGAGGTCCCCCGCCACGTGGAAGACCCAGTCGATGCCCTCCATGACCCCCTCCAGGCACCGGGGCTGCGTCAGGTCCGCCACCACCAGGCGCACGGGCAGCCCCTGTAGCCGCTCCCTGGGCGACGAGGCCCGCACCAGGGCCGTCACGTCGTACCCCTGGGCCACCAGGGCCCGCACCAGGAACCTCCCCACGAACCCGGTCGCGCCCGTCACCAGCACCCGCATCGGCCCTCCGTGCCCCTCTCTTGTCGAGCGTGATTCCTTTGACGGTCGTCACGTGACGGGCCGGCGTGGCGGCGCGAGGATGGGACGGGCGGAGCCCGGGCCCGCCCCGGCCCCGGCGCGCAACCGGCGGGGCCGAGCCACGCTCACGGGAGCGATGCCCATTGCAGCGCCACCCCCATGCCGCCGCGAGCGGCAGCGCCGGTGCCCGGCTCGATCCCCACAAGGCCGTGCGGCACGCCCGCTACGACCTGGACCAGCGCCCCTTCATCGTCATCTGGGAGGTGACCCGGGCCTGCGACCTGGCCTGCCAGCACTGCCGGGCCGAGGCCATGCCGCAGCGCCACCCGGGCGAGCTGACCACCGAGGAGGCCCGGCGGCTCATGGACGAGATCGCCGCCTTCGGGCCGCCTCCCCCGCTGTTTGTCATGACCGGAGGCGATCCCTTCAAGCGGCCGGACCTCTTCGACCTGGTAGCGTACGGCAGCCGCATCGGGCTGCCCGTCTCGGTCTCCCCGTCGGGGACCCCGTCGCTCACCGAGGCCAACCTGCTGCGCCTGCGGGAGGCAGGCGCCGTGGCCCTCTCCCTGAGCCTGGACGGCTCTACCGCTGCCATCCACGACCGGTTCCGCCGGGTGGAGGGGGTCTACGACTGGACCCTGGCCGGCTGGGAGGCGGCCCGGCGCATCGGCTTCAAGGTGCAGATCAACACCACCGTCGGGCTCCACAACGTCCTCGACCTGCCCGAGATCCTGGCCCTGGTGCGGCGGATGGGCGCCATGACGTGGAGCGTCTTCTTCCTGGTTCCCACCGGGCGGGGTCGGCACCTGGCCGGCATGAGCCCCGAGATGGTGGAGGACGTGCTGCACTTCCTCTACGACGCCGCCCGGGTGGTGTCGCTGAAGACCACCGAGGCCCACCACTACCGCAGGGTCGTCATCCAGCGGCAGATCCTGGAGCGCCGGGGCATCCCGCCCGAAGAGGTGCTGGCCCTGGGCGAGACGTACCGCACCCTGCGCCGGCGCCTGAAGGAGGTCGTGCCCGACGTCGACCTGGATGCGCCCGCGCCCATGCGCCGCACGCCGCTGGACGTCAACGCCGGGCGGGGCTTCGTCTTCATCTCCCACACCGGGGTGGTGTACCCCAGCGGCTTTCTCCCCGTTCCCGCCGGCAGCGTGCGCAGCGGCAGCCTTGTCCAGATCTACCGGGAGTCGACCCTCTTCCGGGCGCTGCGGGATCCGGACCGGCTGGGCGGGCGCTGTGGCCGGTGCGAGTTCCGCACCGTCTGCGGCGGCTCTCGCTCCCGGGCCTTCGGCGTCACGGGCGACCCGCTGGCTGAGGAGCCGTGGTGCGTTTACCGCCCGGGCAGCTTCCCCTTCCAGGAGGACCTCGAGCCGTATCTGACGCCCGCCGCCTGAGCCGCACCCCGGGGCGCACCCGTGCGTAGCATGGGGGCGCATCGGCCCGCACCGGGACCCGACTCCTGGTGCCGGCCTACCTCTACCGGGGGGCAGGGGTGTAGGATGCAGACGAGCAGGGGCGCCCGGGGGCGGGCTGCCCGGCTGAGCGCGCTGGCGCTGACGCTGGCGCTGGCGGCATTGACCGCCGGACGGGCGCAGGCAGGTACCGCTCCCGCCGTCGTGCGGCTCTCGGAGGTGGTGCGCTCCGTCTTCTACGCGCCGCAGTACGTGGCGCTGGCCCTGGGCTTCTTCGAGGACGAGGGGCTGCGCATCCAGCTCTCCACAGCCCAGGGCGCCGACAAGGGCATGGCGGCCCTCATCTCGGGTACGGTCGACATCGGCTTCTTCGGGCCGGAGGCCACCGTCTACGTCTACCAGCGGGGAGCGCCGGATCCGGCCGTGGGCTTCGCCCAGCTGACGGCCCGGGACGGCTCCTTCCTCATGGCCCGCCACCCGACGCCGGACTTCCGCTGGACCGACCTGCGGGGCAAGACGGTCGTCGGAGGCCGCAAGGGCGGCGTGCCCGAGATGGTGCTGGAGTGGATCCTGCGCCAGCACGGCCTCGAACCCTACCGGGACGTCAACATCGTCACCCACCTGGCCTTCGAGGCGGCCCCGGGGGCGTTCGAGGGAGGCCTGGGCGACTACATCGCCCAGTTCGAGCCCACCATGAGCGCGATGGAGAAGCGGGGCATCGGCAAGGTGGTGGCCTCACTGGGGGTGGACGGTGGGCTCATCACGTACACCGTCTACCACGCGCGCCGCAGCTACCTGGAGAGCCACCCGGACATCATCCAGCGCTTCACCAACGCCATCTACCGGGGGCTGCTCTGGGTGCACCAGCACACGCCCGAGGAGATCGCTCCGGTGGTGGCGTCCTTCTTCCCCGGCATCGACCCGGACGTGCTCCTGCTCACCATCCGCCGCTATCGGGATCAGGGCACCTGGCCCGAGACCCCCGTCATCTCCCGCCAGGGCTTCGAGCACCTGCTGGAGGTGATGCAGGCGGCCGGGGAGCTGGCGACCCGGGTCGACTTCGACCAGGTCATGACCAACCGCTTCGCCCAGAGGGCCGTGGAGATGGTCCGGAGCAGCCGATGAGCGGGGCCGACGTGGTCGTCCGAGATTTGTGGTTCAGCTACCACGCGCCCCAGGGCGAGACGCCGGCGCTGGCCGGCGTCTCCCTGCGGGCGAGGCCCGGGGAGTTCGTGGGCATCGTGGGACCCAGCGGCTGCGGCAAGAGCACGCTCTTTGCCGTCATCGCAGGGCTGCTCCGCCCCGAGCGGGGGCAGGTGGCCGTCGACGGGCAGGTGGTGACCGGCCCCCGGCCCGACGTCGCCTACATGCCTCAGCAGGACTGCCTGCTGGAGTGGCGCACCGTGCTCGACAACGCGCTGCTGGGCCTGGAGGTGCGGGGCCTGCGCACCCGGGAGCGGGTGGCCAGGGTGCGGGAGCTGCTGGCCCGCTCAGGGCTGGTCGGCTTCGAGCACCGCTACCCCAGGCAGCTGTCGGGCGGCATGCGCCAGCGCGCGGCCCTGGTGCGCACCCTGGCCCTGGAACCCCGGGTCGTGCTCCTGGACGAACCCTTCTCCGCCGTGGACGCCCAGACCCGGCTGCTGCTGGAGGAAGAGGTGGGGCGGGCGCTGCGGGAGCGGCAGGCTACGGTGCTGCTGGTGACCCACGACATCGGCGAGGCCGTGGCCATGTGCGACCGGGTGGTGGTGCTCAGCCACCGCCCCGCCCGGGTCAAGCGGGAGTACCGCATCGCGCTGGGCCCCGCCGCTGACCACTCGCCCGTCGCGGCGCGCCGGTCGTCACAATTCTCTGAATACTTCGCTTCCATCTGGTCCGACCTCGACGTGCAGGTGACCCACGGTGGGCGCTGAACCGCACTCGGGCGCGCACCGCCGCTACCTTCAGGCCCGTCGCCGCCGTCGCTGGGGAGTCGCCGCCGGCCAGGTAGCGGTGCTGGCGGCGCTGCTGTGCGCGTGGCAGGGGGCAGCCGACCTGGGGCTGGTCTCGGCCTTCCTCACCAGCCGCCCCACCGCCGTCGCCGAGACCATCCGCCGCCTGGCCGCCCAGGGCCAGCTCTGGGGAAACGTGGCCCACACCACCCTGGGCACGGTGGTGGGGTTCGCGGCAGGCACCGGCATCGGCGTGGCCATCGCAGCCCTGCTGTGGTGGTCGCCCTTCCTGGCCCGGGTCTTCGAGCCGTACCTGGTGGTCTTCAACGCCATCCCCAAGGTGGCGCTGGGTCCCCTCTTCATCGTGTGGCTCGGCACCAACATCCGGGCCGTCATGGTCATGGGGGTGGCCATCACCGTGGTGGTGGCCGTGGTGGTGGTCTTCGCGGCCTTCCAGCAGACGGACCCCGCCCGGCTGACCCTGCTGCGCTCCATGGGGGCCAGCCGGTGGCAGCAGTTTTGGCTGGTGGTGGTGCCCGCCGCCGTGCCCGCCATCATGGCCGCCCTCAAGGCCAACGTGGGGCTGGCCCTGGTGGGAGCCGTCACCGGCGAATTCCTGGCCGGAGGCCGCGGCCTGGGCTACCTCATCGTCTACGGCGGCCAGGTCTTCGACATGAACCTGGTGATGGCCAGCCTGACCCTGCTGGTGGCGCTGTCGACGGCCCTCTACGGGGCGGTCTCGCTGGTGGAGAGGGCCGTGCGCCGGCGCTTCGCCGACTGAGAGGGCACAGACGCCTCCCCCGCGAGCCACGCCGCCACCTCGTCGGCCCGGGCGGCGGGCGCGGCGAACACCAGCACCCGGTCCCCCGGCATCAGCAGGGTGTCGCCGTGCGGCACCAGCACCTCGGCGCCCCGGCGCACCGTCACCAGCACGCAGTCGGCAGGGAGCCGCACGTCGGCCGGGGTGCGGCCGACCACGGGCGAGGCCTCGGTCAGGACGGCCTCCCGGAAGGCGCCCTGATCTCCCCGGGCGTCGCGCAGGAAGTCGATGCGCACGGCGACCTCGTAGGTGTGGAGGGTGTAGGCGTGGTAGGCCCGCAGCACGTCGGACCGGCGCAGCCGTCCCACCACCCGCCTGGGGTCCTCCCGGGACACCACCGGCAGCATGGCGAAGTCGTAGACCCCGAACCGCCGCATGGCCCGCTCCAGGGTGTCGTCGGGGTAGACGGTGACGACGCTGGTGCGGGCGACGCCGGCCACGGGAGCGTCGCTGGCAGCGGCCCCGGGCAGCGAGCGGAGGTCCGAAAGGGAGACCACACCCACCAGGCGGTCCTGCTCGTCCACCACCACCAGCGGCTCGTGATCCTCGACCAGCAGCCGGAAGGCCTCCCGCACGGGCGCATCCCGGCGGATGGTGCGGCCCGGCGGCGCCATGGCGGCGGCCACCGTGATGCGTTCGGTGGGGCGTACCTCGCTGCCCCGGACGATGACGATGCCCCGCTGGTTGAGCCGCACCGTGTACATGGAGTCGCGGGTCACCGAACCGTGCACCAGGTAGCTGACGGCGCAGGCGCCCATAACGCCCGGGGCGAGGTTCCAGTCGCCGGTCATCTCCAGGATCACGGCGATGGCCGTCAGGGGCGCCTGGGCCGCGCCCGCGAAGATGGCGCCCATGCCCACCACCGCGTAGGGGCTTCCCTGGATGACCAGGCCCGGCGCCGACCGCCGGAGCAGCTCGCCGAAGATGCCCCCCAGCATGGTGCCCAGGAAGAGGGAGGGAGCGAAGACCCCGCCGGAGCCTCCCGCCCCGATGGTGATCAGGGTGGCCAGGTACTTGGCCAGCAGAAGCGCCACCATGGCCCCCAGGGGCAGCTGCCCGGCCACGGCCTGCTCCATGGTCTCGTGCCCGAGCCGGAGCACCTGCGGAAAAGCCAGGCCCATGGCGCCCACCGCCAGGCCGCCCGCGGCCGCCTTCGCCCAGAAGGGGGCCCGGCACCGGTCGGACAGGTTCTCCACCGCAGCCAACCCCAGGGTGTACGCCAGACCGGCCAGCCCGGCGGCCAGCCCCAGGGCCAGCACCGGCAACAGCTGAGAGGGCCGATCCAGAGCGTAGGCGGGGGTGGGCAGCACCCGCTGTACGCCCACCACCGCGTCGAAGGTGGCCACGCCCGCGACGGCCGAGATGAGCACCGGCACCACCGCGCCCATGGCGTAGCTGCCCAGCACCACCTCCAGCGCGAAGAAGGCGCCGGCGATGGGGGCCTGGAAGATGGCGGCGATGCCGGCCGCCGAGCCGCAGGCCAGTAGAACGGCGGTGTAGCGGTCCGGCAGCCTCAGGAGCTGCCCCATCACCGAGCCGAAGGAGGCCCCGATGAGGGCGACGGGCCCCTCCTGGCCCACGGAGCCGCCGCTGCCGATGGTGATGGCCGGCGAGACGATGCCGAGCCCGGCCACCCGGGGGTGGATGCGCCCGCCCTTGAGGCTCAGCGCCTCCAGGATGTGCGGCACCCCGTGCCCCTTCACCTCGGGCGCCAGGTAGCGGGCGATGGCGCCCACCACTACGAGTCCGACGGCCGGGCTGACGAGCGAGGCCGCCCGGGGCGCCGTGTGGGCGGCCGGGGCCGTGAAGAGGCGGATGAAGACGTCGATCATCCAACGGAAGACGATCGCACCCAGGCCCCCGATGACTCCCACGAGGATGGCCAGGACAAGGAGGACGACGGGTTCGCCCCGGGGGCCGAAGACGCCGGTCCACCGACGCCCCTGCACCCAGCCGACGAGCGCACGACCGCCCCGCACGCCCACGGGGGCTATTATAGATCGGCCCGGCCCGGCCCGGCGCCCGGCGGGGTCGAGGCGGTCAGGCGACGCTGGCGGCCGCCACGGGCCGTCGGGGCAGACGGGCGGGAAGGGTAGCGCAGGGGCACGGGGCGGGCTGCGGCGGCGTCCAGGCTTCCCCGTAGCCCATCTGGCGAGTCTCGTCGAAGGCCAGGA
>DATCKV010000059.1:0-4852 GCA_036564285.1 Limnochordales bacterium | reverse complement strand
TGGAGCTCTTCGACGCCTTCTCGCCGGTGGGCCTGGACGTGGTGCGCCACAGCACCGCGCACCTGATGGCGCAGGCCCTGCAGCGCCTGCTGCCGGGCACCCGGCTGGCCATCGGCCCCACCATCGAGGACGGCTTCTACTACGATGTGGCGCCCCCCCGGCCCCTGACGGCCGACGACCTGCCGGCCATCGAGGCGGAGATGCGCCGCATCGTCCAGGAAGACCTGCCCATCGTGCGGGAAGAGGTGCCCCGGGAGCAGGCGCTGCGGTTCTTCCGGGAGCGCGGCGACAAGTACAAAGTCGAGATCCTGGAGGAGCTCCAGGAGCCGACCGTCAGCCTGTACCGCCAGGGCGAGTTTGTCGATCTGCGCCGGGGGCCTCACGTGCCCAGCACGGGCCGGCTGGGCCACTTCCGGCTGCTGAGCCTGGCGGGGGCCTACTGGCGGGGCGACTCCCGCCGGGACCAGCTGACCCGCATCTACGGCACCGCCTTTGCCACCGACGAGGCGCTCCAGGAGCACCTGCGCATGCTCGAGGAGGCGGCCCGGCGGGACCACCGGCGGCTGGGGCGGGAGCTGGGGCTGTACATGTGGGCCGACGAGGGTCCCGGCTTCCCCTTCTTCCTGCCCAACGGCGTCATCGTGCGCAACGAGCTGGTGGAGTTCTCCCGGGCCGAGCAGCGCCGCCGGGGCTACCTGGAGGTGATAACCCCCCTCATCCTGCGGGACACCCTGTGGCGGCGCAGCGGGCACTACGAGCACTACCGGGCCAACATGTACTTCACCGAGATCGAGGGCGAGGGCTTCGCCATCAAGCCCATGAACTGCCCGGGTGCCTTCCTCATCTATGCCAGCGACGTGCGCAGCTACCGGGACCTGCCCCTGCGGCTGATGGAGTTCGGGCTGGTGCACCGCCACGAGATGTCGGGGGTGCTCAACGGCCTGAAGCGGGTGCGGGCCTTCACCCAGGACGACGCCCACATCTTCCTGAGGCCGGATCAGATCACGGAGGAGGTGCTGGGGGTGCTGGATCTCATCGAGTCCATGTACAGCACCTTCGGCTTCCCCTACCGGATCGAGCTGTCCACCCGGCCCGACGATGCCATGGGCCCCGAGGAGCTGTGGGAACAGGCCATTCAGGCCCTGAAGGAGGCTCTGGACAAGAGCGGCCGCCCCTACCAGATCAACGAAGGCGAGGGCGCCTTCTACGGGCCGAAGATCGACTTCCACGTCAGGGACAGCCTGGGACGCAGCTGGCAGTGCGGCACGGTGCAGCTGGACTTCATGTCGCCCGAGCGCTTCGACCTCACCTACGTGGGAGCCGACGGCCAGCGCCACCGGCCGGTGGTCATCCACCGGGCCCTCTTCGGCAGCCTGGAGCGCTTCATCGCTGTGCTGGTGGAGCACTACGCCGGGGCGCTGCCGGTGTGGCTGTCGCCGGTGCAGCTGCGGCTCATCCCGGTGGCCGACCGCCACCGGCCGCGGGCCGAGGAGGTGGCGGCGCAGATGCGGGCCGCCGGGCTGCGGGCCGACGTGGATGCCCGCGACGAGAAGGTGGGGTACAAGATCCGGGACGCCCAGCTGAAGAAGATCCCGTACATGGCCGTCATCGGCGACCGGGAGCTGGAGTCGGGCGCCCTGTCGGTGCGCCACCGCTCCGAGGGGGAGCTGGGGGCCATGCCGGTGGAGGCCGTCAAGCAGCGGCTGCTGGAGGAGGTGCGGGCCCGGCGCTGAGCAGGGGCGGAGGCGCCGGAGCCCACGACGGCCAGGACGTTGACGGGGCTCGACGCAGCGTGTTAGAATCGCCCCGCACCGAGCTGAGCGCATTCCGTACGGGCTTCGCGGGGGTGGGATCATCAAGCAAGAGCTTCGCATCAACGAGGAGATCCGGGCGCGGGAGGTCCGGGTCATCAGCCCCGACGGGCAGCAGCTGGGGATCCTCCCGGTGCGGGAGGCGCTGCGGCTGGCCCAGGAGCGGCACCTGGACCTGGTGGAGATCGCACCCCATGCCGATCCGCCCGTCTGCCGGATCATGGACTACGGCAAGTACAAGTACGAGCAGAGCAAGAAAGAGCGCGAAGCCCGTAAACGCCAGAAGATTGTCGACGTCAAAGAGATCCGCATGAGTCCCAAGATCGAGGACCACGACTTCGACGTCAAGGCGCGCTCAGCGGCCCGCTTCCTCGCCGACGGCGACAAGGTCAAGATCACGGTGCGCTTCCGCGGGCGGGAGATCGTCCACGCGGACCTGGCCAAGCAGATGCTGCAGCAGCTGGTGCAGCGGCTGGGGCCGCTGTGCACCGTGGAGCGGCCGCCGCGGGTCGAGGGGCGGGCCATGATCATGGTGCTGGCCCCCCGCCCGGGTGCCCAGCAGGCGGCCCAGGCCCACGGGCAGCGGGTACCGGCGCCTGCTCCCACGGCGGGCGGTGAGGCGCAGCCGGCAGCCGCCGGGCCGGTGGGGGGCGTCAAGGCTGCAGCAGCCGAAGGGTGAGCGGGTGCACGTACGATGCCCAAGATGAAGACGCGCAGGAGCGCCTTCAAGCGCTTCAAGCTGACAGCCAACGGCAAGCTGCGCCGCAGGCGCGCCTACCACAGCCACCTGCTGGGGCACAAGCGGCCCGCGCGCAAGCGCCGGCTGCTGGACGAGGCCTTCGTCTCGGAGCGAGACGAGGGGCGCATCGTGGGGCAGCTGCCCTACCGGCGGTACCTCTGAGCCGACGGGCGCTGCCCTGAGCGCGGCGCATCAGACAGAGGAGGACGACGGCTCCCATGCCCAGGGTGAAGGGTGGCCCGTACACGCGGCGGCGCCACCGCAAAATCGTCAAGCTCGCCAAGGGGTACTGGGGCGCCCGGCACCGGTGGTTTCGCATGGCCAACCAGGCACTCCTCAAGGCCTGGAGCCATGCATACCGCGGCCGGCGGCTCCGCAAGCGCGACTTTCGCCGGCTGTGGATCGTCCGCATCAACGCCGCGGCCCGCGCCCAGGGGCTGACCTACAGTCGGCTCATGCTGGGCCTGAAGCGGGCCGGCGTGGCCATCAACCGCAAGATGCTGGCCGAGCTGGCGGTGCACGACGCCGAGGGCTTCGCCCGGCTGGTGGAGCGGGCCCGCGAAGCGCTTCAGGCGGGCACGCCGGCCGCGTGAGGCGCGGCAGGCCGCCGGGCCTCACCTCCTATGCGACGACGTCGACAGCGGCAGTTCGCGGTCATCGGGCTGGGGGCGTTCGGCTCCAGCGTGGCGGCCACGCTGTACCAGCTGGGCCAGGAGGTGCTGGCGGCGGACGCCTCCGAGCAGCGGGTGCAGGAGATCGCCCCGCTGGTCACGCATGCCGTCCAGGTGGACGCCACCGACGAGCAGGCTCTCAAGGCCCTCGGCATCCGCAACTTCGACGTGGCCGTGGTGGCCATCGGCGACATCGAGGCCAGCATCCTGGCCACCTCTCTCATCAAGGGCCTCGGCGTGCCCTACGTGGTGGCCCGGGCCGTCAGCGAGCTGCACGGTCGGGTGCTGGAGCGGGTGGGGGCGGACCGGGTGGTGCGGCCCGAGCGCGACATGGGGATCCGGGTGGCCCATACCCTGCTCTCCGGCAACCTCATCGAGTACGTCGAGCTGACCCCCGGCTACAGCATCGTGGAGGTCATGGCCAAGGAGCCGTTCGTGGGCCGCTCCCTGCGGGACCTGGACCTGCGGGCCAAGTACGGCATCAACATCCTGGCCATCCGGCGGGGGGCGAAGGTGCTGGCGGTGCCCGGCGCCGACACGGTCATCGAGCCGGGCGACATCCTGCTGGCCATGGGCGAGGATGAGCGGCTGGAGGAGCTCGAGGCGCTACCTTGAGAGCCCCCGCCACCCCGTGGTCCAGGAGATGCGGCGCCTGCTGGCCAGGCCCTCCCGACGGCGCGCTCGGGGGCTGTGGGTCATCGAGGGCCGCCGCCTGGTGGAGGACGCCGGCCGCGCCGGCCTGCAGGTGCGGCGCCTGCTGCTAGCCGTACCCCGTCCTGACCCTGACGCACTGGATCCCGCCGTGCAGGCGCTGGCCGACCGGGTCGAGGCCGCGGGAGGGCAGGTCTACCTCTGTTCCGAGCGCGTCGCCGCGCTTCTCTCCGACACGGCGCACCCCCAGGGCGTCGTCGCGCTGGTGGAGGGGGATCTGCCGCCCCTGCCGCCCACCGAGGAGCTGGAGCCTCCGGTGGTGCTGCTGGAGGGGGTGCAGGACCCCGGCAACGTGGGCACCATCCTTCGCTCGGCGGCTGCGGCCGGCGCAGGCGCCGTGCTGCTCGATGGCGCCTGCGCGGACCTGGGGCACCCCAAGACGCTGCGGACCAGCGCCGGAGCAATGTTTCGGGTGCCGGCCGCCCGGCTGGGCGAGCCGGGCGGGCTGGCTCGTGTGGCCGGGGCCCTGCGGGAGCGGGGATGGGACGTCCTGGGGCTCGACCCACACCGCGGCCGCCCGTACTACACCCAGGCGCTGGACGGGCCGGTGGCCCTGGTGGTGGGGGGCGAGGCCAGGGGGATCTCGCCGGAGCTGGCGGCGTGCTGCAACGGTTTCCTGACGATCCCGATGGCGCGCGGGGTGGAGTCGCTCAACGTGGCCGCCGCGACCGCGGTGGTGCTGTTCGAGGTGGCCCGGCAGCGCGCCCTGCGGGCCTGAGCCAGAGCCGCCGACGCCGTCCCGGGGCGCTCCGTCGCTTGTGCGGGCTTACGGGGCCGTGGTATAATCGCCCCAGCCGCTAGAGCGGCCGTCGGCGTGGAGGGTGGGCTCCGTGATGCTCACGGCTGACTTCTTCTGGAGGCTGTTCGAGGCCACGGGTTCCATCACCGCCTATCTGCTCTACCGGCAATTGAAGAGTCTG
>DATCKV010000058.1:0-2814 GCA_036564285.1 Limnochordales bacterium | reverse complement strand
GCCTCCGCCACCCGCACGTCGGCCACCCGGGTCGGGCGGAAGTCGCGCCCCGGCACCACGTGCACCAGGTGGGCATCGGGCTCGTTGGCGCCCGTCACCGCGTCGGCCACCGCCATGGCCCAGGGGTCGGCCACCACCTCCACGCCGTCCAGCCCCACGGGCCCCACGAAGCCGGCAGGCGCCCCGGTCACTTCCTGGATCCGCTCGGGGGGAGCGGGTTCCACCCTCGAGGTGCCGAAAAGCCGCGCCAGCTTCACCTCGTTGAGCCGGTGGTCGCCCCGCACCACGGCGGCCACGGGCCGCCCCTCCACCAGGTAGACCAGGGTCTTGAGCACCCGGTGGGCCGGCACCCCCAGGAAGGCGGTCAGGGCCTCGATGGTGCCCACCCCCGGCGTGGCGACCCTCTCGGGGCGGCCTACGGCGCCGTCGCCTGCGGCCCCGGCCTGCCCCGCCGGCGGCGGCACCGGAGCCCGCTCCACGTTGGCCGCGTAGTCGCACGCGGTGCAGTAGACCACCTGGGCCTCCCCGATGGGGGAGAGCACCATGAACTCGTGGGTGACGTCGCCCCCGATGGCGCCGGGGTCCGCCTCCACCGCCCGGGTGGAGAGGCCGCAGCGGCGGAAGGCGCGCACGTACGCCTCGTACATCTTGCGGTAGCTGATCTCCAGGCCGGCCTCGTCCCGGTCGAACGAGTAGAGATCCTTCATGATGAACTCCCGTCCCCGGATGACGCCGAAGCGGGGCCGGATCTCGTCACGGTACTTGTTCTGGATCTGGTACAGCAGCAGGGGCAGCTGGCGGTAGGAGCGCACCTCCGCCTTGACCAGGGCGGTGATGATCTCCTCGTGGGTGGGCCCCAGGCAGAACTCCCGGCCGTGGCGGTCCTTGAGGCGGAACATCTCCTGCCCGTACTCCTGCCAGCGCCCCGTCGCGATCCAGAGCTCGGCCGGCTGCACGATGGGCAGCTGCAGCTCCTGGGCGCCGGCCCGGTCCATCTCCTGGCGCACGATCTCGGAGATCTTGCGGATGACCCGGAAGGCCAGGGGCAGGTAGGTGTAGATGCCGGCGGAGACCTTGCGGATCAGCCCCGCCCGCAGCATGAGGCGGTGGCTGTCGCTCTCCGCCTCGGCCGGCTGCTCCCGCAGGGTCGGTGCCAGAAGTGCGGACATGCGCATGGCTGCGGGCCCCTTTCCCTTCCTCGGCGGCGGCCGGGGGCTCAGCCCAGCCTCCGCAGGTCCAGGTAGGTGGCCAGGAGCATGAGCGCCAGCAGCAGCATCAAGCCCAGGACCTGGGCGACCGACTGCCACCGGGGCTCCAGCGGCCGCCGCCGGATCCACTCCAGCGTCAGGAATAGAAGCCACCCTCCGTCCAGGACGGGCAGCGGCAGCAGGTTGATGAGGCCGAGGTTGACGTTGAGCACGGCCGCCAGCCCCACCAGGCTGTAGGGGCCGCGGCTGGCCGCCTCCTGCACCATGGAGTAGATGCCGACGGGCCCCGCGACGTTGAACGCCTCCCGGCCCGACAGCATCCGCCCCACGACCCGGATGATCTCGCCGGTTGAGTCTATCATTTCCACGAAGCCGCCGTAAAGCGCGGCCAGCGGCCGACGGGGGCCTCCCATGCGGATGCCCAGGTACCCGGCGGGCCGTCCCGCCTCCATGGGCACCTCGAAGCGCAGCGGCCGCCCGTCTCGCTCCACCCAGACCTCCAGCGTCTGACCCGGCCGGGCGTCGAGCACGGCCCGCAGCACTCGGGTGGCCGTGGGGGTCGCGAGGCTCCCGACGCGCACCAGCCGGTCCCCCGGCAGGATGCCGGCCCGCTCCGCCGGCCCCCCCGGCTCCAGCTCCTGCACCACGGGGGGCACGAAGAGCACGGCGAAGAGCGCGCCGGCCAGGATGAAGTTCATCGTGGGGCCGGCAGCGATGGTGGCCATCCGCTGCCAGAGGGGTCGGTTGTGGAACCGGCGGGGGTCGCCGGGGGGCAGCCGGGGCTCCTCCGCGGCCTCGGCGCCCCCCTCCACGGGGTTGTCCATCCCTTCCAGGCGAACGAAGCCGCCCAGCGGCAGCAGCCGCAGGGAGTAGACGGTCAGGCCCCGGCGCAGGCGCGCGACAGGCGGCCCGAAGCCGATGGAGAACTCCCTCACCAGCACGCCTGAGGCCCGGGCCATCAGGAAGTGGCCCAGCTCGTGGAAGAGCACGATGGTCCCGAAGACCACCACGAAGGCGACGAAGCCCGTCAGCGTCAACGGCCTGCACTCCCCGACGGCGTCCGGGTCCTCACGGCTTGGACACCAGGAGCGTCCAAAGGTAGGCCGCCAGACCCGTGGCCAGCGCGCTGTCCATCCGGTCCAGGATACCGCCGTGGCCGGGCAGCAGCCAGCCCGAGTCCTTCACGTTGGCGTCCCGTTTCAGGGCTGACTCCGCCAGATCGCCCAGCTGCGCGGCCAGGGCCACCACCAGCCCCATGCCCAGGCTCCACCAGCCCGGCAGGGAGAAGAGCAGCGACCCCATGGCCGCCACGGTGCCGGTGCCGCCGGCCAGGCCCCCTACCGCCCCCTCCACCGTCTTGCCCGGCGAGACCCGGGGCAGCAGCCGCCGCCTACCCCACAGCTTCCCGACGGCGTACGCGCCGATGTCGGTGGCCCAGGTCCCCGCCAGGGCCAGCAGCGCGTGGGGCCACCCCTCGCCGGGATGCGCCCGCAGCAGCCACCAGAAGCCCATCAGGACGCCCACGTAGGAGAAGGCGAAGGCAGCCGCCGCGGCCTCCAGCAGCACGCTGGCCCCCCGCACCCAGGCCCGCAGCGCCGCGTAGGCG
>DATCKV010000057.1:0-1556 GCA_036564285.1 Limnochordales bacterium | reverse complement strand
ATCAGGTCCTGGACCAGATGGATCTCGAGCGGGAGCGGGGCATCACCATTAAGCTGACCGCGGTGACCATGGAGTACACGGCCCGGGACGGCGGCCGCTACCTGCTCAACCTCATCGACACCCCGGGCCACGTCGACTTCTCCTACGAGGTCTCCCGCAGCCTGGCCGCCTGCGAGGGCGCGCTGCTGGTGGTGGACGCCAGCCAGGGCGTGGAGGCCCAAACCCTGGCCAACTTCCTCATGGCCCTGGAGCACGGGCTGGAGATCGTGCCTGTCATCAACAAGATCGACCTGCCCAACGCCCGCCCCGACGAGGTGGCCCGAGAGATCGAGGAGGCCACGGGGCTCGACGGGTCGTCGGCCCTGCGCATCTCGGCCAAGACGGGCCAGGGCGTCGACGACGTGCTGGAGGCCGTGGTGCACCGCATCCCGCCGCCGTCGGGCGACGCCGCCGCGCCCCTGCGGGCCCTGGTCTTCGACTCCCACTTCGATCCCTACCGGGGCGTGGTGGCCTACGTGCGGCTGGTGGACGGCACCGTCCGGGTGGGCGACCGCATCCGGCTCATGAGCAGCGGGCAGGAGTACGAGGTGGACGGGCTGTACGTCTTCCGGCCCCACCTGGAGCCCGTCGCCGAGCTCCGGGCCGGCCAGGTGGGCGCCGTCACGGCGGGCATCAAGGAGATCCGCCACGCCCGGGTGGGCGACACCATCACGTCGGCCGAGCGCCCGGCCGCCGAGCCGCTGCCGGGCTACCGGCCCCCGCTGCCCATGGTCTTCTCGGGCCTGTACCCCGTCGAGTCCGAGGCGTACCCGCGCCTGCGGGACTCGCTGGAGCGCCTGCGGCTCAACGACGCCTCGCTGACCTTCGAGCCCGAGACGTCGGCAGCGCTGGGCTTCGGATTCCGGTGCGGCTTCTTGGGCCTTCTGCACATGGACATCGTGCAGGAGCGGCTGGAGCGGGAGTTCGGGCTGGAGCTGATCACCACGGCGCCCAGCGTCGCCTACCGGGTGCGGCTGCGGGGCGGGCGCGAGGTGACGGTGCGCAACCCCGCGGAGTGGCCCGACCCGGGCAGCATCGAGGCGGTGCTGGAGCCCTACGTGCGTGCCACCGTGGTGACGCCCTCGGACTACGTGGGGCCCGTCATGGAGCTGTGCCAGGAACGGCGGGGCCAGTTCGTCGGGATCGAGTACCCGGTGCCGCACCGGGCCGTGGTGACGTACGATCTGCCCCTGGCCGAGATCCTGCTGGACTTCTACGACCGCCTCAAGTCGGCCACCCGGGGCTACGCCTCCCTGGACTACCGCTACATCGAGCACCGCCCGGGGGACCTGGTGAAGCTGGACGTGCTCATCAACGGCCGGCCCGTGGACGCGCTCTCCTGCATCGTCCACCGGGAGAAGGCCTACCCGCGTGGGCGCCGGCTGGTGGAGAAGCTGAAGGAGCTGATCCCCCGGCAGCTCTTCGAGGTGCCCATCCAGGCCGCCATCGGCAGCCGGGTCATCGCCCGGGAGACGCTGCGGGCCCTGCGCAAGGACGTGCTGGCCAAGTGCTACGGG
>DATCKV010000056.1:0-3520 GCA_036564285.1 Limnochordales bacterium | reverse complement strand
TGGTAGCGGCTCAGCTCCGGATGGGGGTCCAGCTTGCCGGTGAAGCCGATGATGGTGGTGTCGTACTGCTCGCCCGCGTAGATCTCCGAGAGCCACCGGGCCCAGTCCACCAGCCGGATCTGCAGCCGGATGCCCACCCGGGCCAGCTGCTGCTGGATCACCTGGGCCGTCTGCACGTGGAATTCGTAGACCGAGGGCACCGCCAGTTCGGCCTGCACGCCGCCGGCCAGCCCGGCCTGGCTCAACAGCTGCCGGGCCCGGGCCGGGTCGAAGGGGTACGGGTTGTCCACGGGCACGTAGTAGGCGTTTTCCGGGGTCAGGCCGCTGTAAAGGGGGGTGGCGCGCCCCTCGGAGACCACCGCGATCAGCTCCTGCCGGTCGATGGCGTGGGCGACGGCCTGGCGCACCTCCAGCCGGTTCCAGGGGGCCCGGGCCTGGTTGAGGGCCAGGATCTGCACCACGTTGGCCGGGCCACTCACCACCCGGGAAGGACGCGCGCCAGGGGCCTGCAGGAGGGAAAGCCGATCCGGGGAGATGTCGACCACGTCCGCGTCGCCGGCCAGGAAAGCCGCCAGAGCCGCGGACGGGTCGGGGATGAACCGGAAGAGCACCTCCTCCAGGTAGGGCGCGGGCGCGCCCCAGTACCCGTCGAAGCGCCGCAGCCTCACGTGGCTCTCCTGCACCCACTCCACGAAGCGGAAGGGCCCGGTGCCCACCGGCTGCGTGGCCAGGGACGAGACCGCCTCCCTGGGCACCACGCCGGCACTGGGATCCGCCAGCGCCGCCAGGAAGGGCGCGTACGGCTCTGAGAGGCGCACCACCACGGTGCGGGCGTCGGGCGCCTCCACGGCCCGGACGGGGCGCCAGTCCGCGGCCCGCTTGTAGCCGGTGGCGGGGTCCATGAGGCGCTGGAAGGTGAAGCGCACGTCGTCGGCCGTCATCTCACGGCCGTTGTGGAACCGCACGCCGGGACGCAGGTGGAAGGTGTACGTCAACCCGTCGGGCGCCACCTCGAAGCGCTCGGCCAGCCGGGGCACCAGCCGCCCCCGGGTGTCGGCGCCCAGCAGCCCGTCGTAGAGGTTGGCCAGGATGCGGTCCGTCTCCGAGGCGACGGCCCGGGCGGGATCCAGGGAGTCAGGGCCCGTGCTCAGCACCCGCACCAGGCGCCCGCCCCGCACCGGAGCCGGCGGCTGAGCGGGGCCAGCCTCCGCGGCCCGGGCGGGCCATGTGCGCAGGCCGCGTCCTCCCGCGGCGACGATGGAAGTCAGCAGCGCCAGCAGCCGTCGTCTCCCCAGGCGCATGGGCCCCACCTCCGCAAGACCCGCGGCCTGCCCGCGCCCCCGGCACGCCCCGGGCCGGCGTCTCATCCAAACTATACCTCTCCCGGGGTGTCCACGGCCACGGTGCGGCGCCTCAGGCGAGGCGCGCGACGCCACCCGGGGCCGGGCAGGCCGCGCCGCCGGCGGGCCAGGGCCCCGGCCACGTCATCTCAGCGCTCGCCCTTCAGCTCCACGTGCAGCGTGTAGCGGTCCGCCCGCAGCAGCGACTCGGTGTACTCCACGGGGCGGCCGTCGGCCAGGCTGGCGTAGCGCCGCACGGCCAGTGCCGGGCTGTGGTCCGGTACGCCCAGGCGGCGCGCGTCGTCGCCCGAGACCACCACGGCCGTGTACTCCTCGCGCCCCACGGTGGGGCGCTGCCCGAACCGGCGCTCCATGGCCTCGTACAAAGAGCCCGTAGCCACCTGGGGGTCGTCGGCCAGCTCCCCCATCTCGCCGGGCAGGTAGTGAGTCTGGAGCGCGATGGGGGCCCCGTCGGCCAGCCGGCGCCGCACCAGCCGCAGCACCGGCGCGCCCGGCTCCAGGCCCAGGGCCCGGGCCACGTGGCGGGCGGCCGGCACCACCGCGGACTCCAGCAGCTCGGTGGAGGGGGTGAAGCCCCGCTGGCGCATCTCCTCGTGGAAGCTGATGAGACCCACGAGCCGGCGCGGGATGCGGGGCTGCCCCACGAACGTGCCCTTGCCCTGGATGCGGTAGACCAGCCCCGCGTGCACCAGCTGCTGGATGGCCTGCTTGACGGTGGTGCGGCTCACGCCGAAGCGCGCGCTCAGCTCGGCCTCGGTGGGGATGCGGTCGCCCGGCCGCAGCACCCCCGACTCGATGTCGTCGCGCAGCTGGTCGTGGATGCGGTGATACAGCGGGATGCGGCTGTCGCCGCCGATGAGCGCGGCGCTGCCCCGCGCCAGGCGGGCCGCCGCCACCACGGCCCGCGCCCCCGTGCCGCGCTGCCGCCCCGCCCCCCCTTCGGCGGCGGGCGCGCCAACGTCGCTCGCCACGGCTGCGCCCCCTCTATCCTCCGCTTGCTCTGGATGGTTGGCCTTCCACCAACATCTTTCCTGGCCCGGCAGGAGCGGCCCTGAAGAGGGCGAAAGGTGTCATTGATACAACAACATGATAATTCCGCCTGGCCCCCGGCACTCCTGCGCCGCTCCGGAGGCCCTGGCGACGAAAGGGAGAGGTGCCAGCGTGGCCACCCCGCAGCCGCAGCGTCCGCTGCTGCCCATCGCGGCCTGGTATGCCGCCGGCCCGTCCAGGGCCACCATGATCGAGCCCCTGGGGCCCGACGCGGACGCGGTGGTGCGCCGGGACCTGACCCGGCTCAAGGAGTCGGGGCTCAACACCGTGCGCACCTGGATCGACTGGGCCTCGGGGGAGCCCGAGCCGGGCCGGTACGACTTCGAGGCGCTGCAGCGGGTGCTGCGCCTGGCGGAGGAGCTGGGTCTGCGGGTCATCCTGCAGATCTACCTCGACTCCGCTCCCGACTGGCTGGTGGAGGCCTACCCCGACAGCCGCTACGTCTCCCAGGGCGGCCAGGCCATCGACTCCCAGGGCTCTCCCGGGTACTGCTACGACCATCCCGGGGTGCGGCAGGCCGCCGAGCGCTTCATGCAGGCCGTGGCCCGCCAGGTCCGGGACCACCCCGCCTTCCTGGCCTACGACCTGTGGAGCGAGCCCCACATCGTTCAGTGGGCCTATTTCGACTACTTGCCGCAGCCCGCTCTCTTCTGCTACTGCCACCACTCCAAGCGGCGCTTCCGCCGGTGGCTGCAGGACCGCTACGGAGACCTGGCCGCCCTCAACCAGGCCTGGTACCGCCGCTTCTCCAGCTGGGAGGCGGTGGAGCCACCCCGGTTCATCTCGCTGATGACCTACACCGACTTCATCGATTGGCAGCGGTTCATCATCGAGAAGATCACCCAGGACCTGGCCTGGCGCGCCCGCACCGTCCGGTGCGTCGACCCGCTGCACCCCGTCGCCAGCCACTCCGCGGTGCCGGCCGTCATGACGGTGCCCCTGCTGGAGCAGGGCGAGCCCGACGACTGGCAGGTGGCGCGGGTCGTGGACATCTGGGGCACCTCCTTCTACCCCAAGCACGTGGGCGCCGCCGAGACCGCCGACCCGGCTGTGCGGGGCGCCTACCTCGACAGCACCCGCTCCGCCACCGCCAGCCTGGGGCGGCCCTA